>DASWGO010000168.1:0-7225 GCA_036393695.1 Thermoplasmata archaeon | reverse complement strand
GCCGCCGGTCGCGAAGCCGACCACCAGGCCCGAGGCGACCATCGTCGGGAAGCTGCGCCACGGGCGGAACACGCCGGCCGGAGACGGACCCTCGTTGAAAAGCTTGCCGCATCACAGGGTCGCGAGGAAGGCCCCGACCATCGCGAGGCCGATCGCAAACTTCTGCGGGAACGTGAGCCGCTCGTCCATCCAGAACCGCCGCACCAGGATCGCGACGATCGGGTACGCGGTCGTGAAGGGCACGACGATCGCGATGGGCCCGAGTCCGATCGCCAGGAAAATCGCGATCCCGGCGATGCTGAAGAGGAACAGCGACGGGATCGCCTCGCGGATCCCGGCACGATCCCAGAAGCCGCTCTCGCGCAGGCCTCTCGAAGCGACGGCCAAGTAAATCGGGGTCGAAACGAGAACGTAAATCCCGGCGTTTCCCGCGAAGCCGAGCGCGTCGATCGACATGCGTTCCAGGATTCCCCAGGCGCCCCAGAGGATGATCGCGAGCAGCATCGGCGCGAGCCAGGCTCTCCCGACCGCGGCTTCGCCCGGGTAGTCGTGGAGTCCGAGGACGACCGCGCCGATCAGGAGGAAGGCGATCGCGACCATCTGCACCGGGACGAGCGAGACGCCGAGGATGAGGACGGCGGCTGCGACCGTGATGACCGGGTAGGCTGCGGTGAATCCGCTGACGACGCTCGCGGTGCCGGATTCCATCGCGCGGAACCAGAAGATCGTGCCGAAACAGCCGCACACCGCGCTCGCGATCGCCAAGGCCATGCCGATCGGCGCCAGGCGCTCCCAGCCGGATCCGAGGAAAAACCACGCGGCGTAGATCGGCGCGCTAGCGACCGCGTACAGGACGAGCATGCGAGCTGACCCGAGCCGGACTGTCGGCTCTTTGGACAGGCCCTCGCCCACGCCGTAGCAGACGACCGTGAGGAGGGCGCAGACGAGCCAGAGCTCCATCTCTCGCCTCGCTTCGTTGACTGCCGGGTTCTTCTTCCTCGTCCATCGTTTCGCAGACTCCTTCGGGCCGGTGGCCCGCGTCCGCGCGGCGTCACCCTAGGCCGAGGTTTTATTAAATCGTTCCGGGCTGAAGGCTCTTACTCAGAGAGAGAAAATCATACGCGATCTGCAGTCGCTATGCAGGGCCGCGTTATGATCCAATTTCGATTTTGATTTCCGAATGATGGACAATAAGCGCCAATCGAGAAAGATTCCACGGGGCTCCGCTCCATCTCTCTGGCAACCTATTTAATGCCTGTCGGACATCCCTTTTATGGAGTGGGCCAAAGGACTTCTTGAGGCCTGTGCCAAATGCGGGAGGAGATCCGACGAAGTCCGGACACTACGCCGTCGTTTGTGGATTGGTGGCCGCTGTCCTTATGTTGCAAATCGCGGTCGGCGGATACCCCGTTGCATTTGAAATCAATGCGAGGGCGGCGCCTCCTCCTCCGGTCCTCAACATCGGATTCCTGCAGACGATCGACAGTCTGAACCCATACATCGGACTCAATGATGCGTCATACCTCCTCTACGGGCTGATTTATGACTATCCGTATGCCTTTGATCAAGACGGGAACTATGTTCCGAACATCATCACCGATGCCACACACGACAGTTCCCTCATGAACTGGACATACACGGTGCGGCAGGGCGTGTATTGGTCGGATAATACCCTGTTGACCGCAGACGACGTCGCCTTCACATGGAACTATGACAGCCAGAACCTGTTTCACCTTTGGGCCTACGAGCCGTACTTCAACCAAGTCGTTCAATGCACGGGCACAAACAAGGGCCATTGCGGGGCGGTCATCTCTTCCACCGATCCGTGGAAGGTCACGGTGTACTTCAGGATCCCATTCGTCTCAGGCCAAGACTTGTTCGCGCCCATCGTCCAGAAGGCCCAGTGGAGCCCCATCAACCCGCAGGCGGCGGAGTACAGCTACACGAACCCGAATCCCATCGGCACCGGCCCGTTCGTCGCAGACCCCAACATCTACTCGCAGTGGCTGCAGAATGGCGCCGTCCCCTTGCACCTCCTCAGGAACCCGAGATACCACCCGGTTGGAACTCACGTGGGTCTGGTGAATATCACCGCCATCAACCTATGGCAGTACAACACCCAAGAGAAGCTCGCACTGGCGCTCTTGGCTGGCGATATCCAGCTGGCACAGATGACTACCGCGGGAATCTTGACCGTTGAGGGTCAACCGAACGTCCTGACGCAAAAATATCTCCAGGCGATTCAGGAATGGAACGAAATCGGCATCAGCCAGGTCGACAAGAAAAATGTGAATGGCGGACTGAACAATGCGCGCTTCGACGTGAATGTGCGCCGCGCCATGGCCCACGCGACGAACAAGGACTACATCCTCAAGACGATCTACCGAGGGCAAGGGGTTCGGGGAGACACGTTGGTCTCGCCGATCACACCGGACTGGTGGTACGACCCCGTTGCGGGGGGCGACAATATTTCCTTCAACCTCAACACGGCGAACGCAATCCTCGATGCCGCCGGGTACACCGCGCACTATACGGGCCAAGACGGCGTGACACAGTATCGTGCGGCCGCCAGCGATATCCCCGTGAGCTTTCAGACGTCATGCTACCAGTGCGTCAGTCCGACCAACGTGACAAAGACGATCACCGCGGGGACGCACCTTAACTTCACCCTGGCCGTCCGGCCGAAAGACGGGTTCCCCGAGGAGAACAAGGTCGCCGATTATATCCAAGAGCAGTGGAAGCAGATCGGGATTGAAATTACCGTCAAGAGGGAGCCGAGCGAGGATGCGCTGAGCACCGATGTCTACGGCGGAAGAGTGGAGACCTACATCTGGTATTGGTCTGCGGACCCCGACCCGAACTATATCCTCTCCATGCAATCGTCATGGACCCTGGATGGATGGAGCGACAACTGGTGGAACAACGCGACATACAATTATTACTACCTCAAGCAGCTTTCAGACCAGAACCCCGCCACCCGCGCGGCCGACGTGAAGGCCGCTCAGAAAATTGAGTATGAGTCCGCGGTCTACATCATCTACATCTTCCCGTACGGCCAGTGGGCCATGCGAACGGACCTTTGGCAGGGATGGGGCGACTGGACCGCGCACCCGTACCGTCAGATGAATGCGTACTGGGGTGCAAACCCGCTCTGGTTCGACCTGAACTGCCCTAGCTGCGTCGTACCCGCGACGAACCAGCCGCCGACTCCGCCCGTCATCACAGGGTCTCGATATCCCAGCACCTACACGGGCGTGAACCTGACCTTGTCCGCGACCTCCTCAGACGCCGAGGCATCGGATCTGCTGAACTGGACCTGGACATGGGGAGACGGCAATTCGACGGTCACCCATGGAACCGCCGCGGCCCCCACGAGCACGTACGGCCATATTTGGACCGTGCCCGGGAACTACACGGTTCGGGTGAGCGTGTCCGACGGATACAGCGCGCCGGTGGGCACGGCCAATCCGGTCTATGTGAACGTCACCACGCCGCCGCCCAACCTGGGGACGCTCCAAGGGACGGTCAAGGACACTTCGGGCAATCCAATCCCTGGGGCCCAGGTCATCGCGACACCCGGGAACCGCGCCGACACGACGACAACCGCGGGTGCCTACTCGATCAGTCTACCGGAAGCGACATACTCATTGACGGCGACCGCGCCTCTGTTCAACGCGCAAACCGTTTCGAATGTGGTGGTGACGGCGGGTGCATCGACGTGGCGCAATTTCACCCTCACCCCGAATGTCGGCTGGATCATTGCGACGGTGACGGACCAGCGGACCGGCGCGGCAATCGGAGGGGCCGTCGTCCTGGCGTCGTCCTCGACCGGCGTCCAGAAGACGGGCTCGACGAATGCGCAAGGGAAGTCCAATCTGAGCGTCGAGCCCGGGACATTCACCGTCAACGCGTCGGCGAGTGGCTATGTCGGGGCGACAACGAGCGGAGTGGTCGTCGTCTCCGGCCAGGAGAAGGCCGTGGCGATCGCGCTGACCCCAATTAACACCGGGACGGAGGGGTTGGATCCAATCGTGATCGCGGCCGTCGCGATCGTGGTCGTGATTGCGGCCGTGGCTCTGTCGGCCGTATTGCTGATTCGGCGAAGGAACAAGAAGGAGGCCGACGAGGCGAGAATCGACCTCCCGCCCAAGACATGACGACGGCAGCGTTGGGCAACCGGTGACGAGATGACGCGGAGGCGGTTCGACGAACCTCCGTAAGTACCTCCTGAAGAAGGCGGTCTCAGTAGTCCTAACGGTCCTCCTCATCTCCTCGATCAACTTCTTCATCTTACAGGTCTTGCCCGGCGACCCGACCCGTGCCATCATCCCGAGGGGTGGCGATATCGAAGCCGGCGGTAACTGCACGGGAAGTCAAATCGGCAACGCTCGCTGCGGGCTACGCGCGCAGCTCATCGCGGAATGGGGTCTGGACAAGCCCGTCGTCGTGCGGTACGTCATCTACCTCGGCAACCTTTTCCAAGGGAATCTTGGCACCTCGATCACCGTTCGACCTGGCGTGCCCGTGACGCAGGTCATCGGGCCGGTACTCAGTACCACCCTGACCCTCATCGGCATCGCGACCTTCCTGACCATGTGGTTGGGGATTATTCTCGGTCGGATCTCGGGCTGGAGGAGAGGCGGGAAAACGGACGTATCGATCACGATGTTTACACTCGTCGGGTACTCCATGCCTTCCTTCTGGGTATCTCTGATGCTAGTCTTCGGGCTCGCCTACGTCGTCCCTGTCTTCCCCCTCCAGCTCCAAGTGTCGGTGGACCCCGTGGTGAACGCCCTCAACACCCTCTACTACTGGATCCTGCCGATCCTAGTCTTTGTGATCACGAACGTCGCATGGTTCTCTCTCACCTTGCGGAATTCGCTCACCGAGGTCCTCCCGGAGGATTACATGGTCACCGCAGCGGCGAAGGGGCTCAACGAACGCCAGCAGCTTCGCTGGCACGCGCTCCCGAACGCCCGCCTGCCCGTGGTGACGGCTTCCGCCCTTTACTTCGGATGGATCGTGAGCGGAGTCATTGTGATCGAGACCGTCTTCAACATCAATGGGATCGGTTTGCTCACGTGGACCGCCACCCAGCGTAACGACTACCCCTTGCTGGGCGCCATCTTCCTCATCGCGACTATAGGCGTTGTCGTCGGCAATGCGGTTGCGGACGTGTTGTACACTATCCTCGATCCCCGCGTTCGGGAGGGTTAGGACCTGGGGTCGACGGTCGTCGGCTCCGCCGCGGACCGTTACTCCCTATTCCAGGAGCGAGTCCTGTTCAACCTTGCACGCCTTCGAAAAACGATGGCGGAAATCCTTCGCAAGAAGTTGGCACTCGCCGGACTCATCATCATCCTCATCTTCGTATTCATGGCCCTGCTCGCCCCCGTTCTCGTAGGGCCGTACCAGAGCTCGCTGCAATTCACCACGCCCGACCAGCCGCCATCGTCGCAACACCCTATGGGGACGGACGAGTCTGGCAGAGACATCCTCAATCTCCTGGTGTACGGAAGCCGGGTCTCCGTCCTCGTCGGCTTCGCCGCGTCCTTCGTTGCGATGGTTGCCGGGACCGCCCTCGGACTAGTCGCGGGGTACTACGGAAAGGTAACGGACCAACTCATCTCCCGTGTGACGGACTTCTTTCTCGTCATCCCGTGGCTGCCCTTTGTCCTCGTCCTTGTGGCGGTGCTGGGACCAAGCTTACAGACCATCGTCTTCGCCATTGCCCTCGTGAG
This sequence comes from Thermoplasmata archaeon, assembly GCA_036393695.1. GTDB lineage: Archaea > Thermoplasmatota > Thermoplasmata > RBG-16-68-12 > RBG-16-68-12 > RBG-16-68-12. Next base: position 1,484 of record DASWGO010000168.1, on the reverse strand, counting down.
CTGGCCGACCACCGCGCGAGTCATCCGGTCGCAGGTACTGTCCTTGAAAGAGCGCCAGTTCATTGAACGTGCTCGCGCGGTCGGGGCCGGGAGGGCGTACATCCTCCGGAAGCACATCCTGCCGAACGTCATGCCCCTCGTCTGGGCTGAGTCCGTGTTGACCGTTTCGAGCGCGGTCTTCACAGAAGCGTTCCTTTCGTTCTTCGGATTAGGATGGAGCGGGATCGGAGCGATCGAAAGCTGGGGTCAGATGGTCAACAACGCGTACAACCAGCTCGCGATCCTTCGGGGCCAGTGGTGGTACTTCCTGCCCCCGGGTGTGTTCATCACGTTGCTCGTCCTCGGCTTTGCGATGCTCGGCTATGGGATTGAGGAAATCATGAACCCCGCATTGAAACGCCGCGGCGGAGCCGTCGCTATGAAAAAGAAGCTCAGGGCCAGCGCTGTGCCGTAGCTAAGTCGCGAGAAAACGGCACTGGGCGCGGGACTTCGACGACCGAGTTCCCTTCAGCGTCAGCTTATCTGGAAAGGTCTGGTCAGCAACGCGACGATGGCGGAACGAAACCGACATACGAAGCGAGGGCTTCCCAGCGCCCGGACCATGGCTCCGGTAGACCTCGTCGTCATAGGCGCGGGGCACAACGGCCTCGTCGCGGCGAACTACCTCGCCAAGGCGGGGCTACGAGTCATCGTCGTCGAACGATCGGACCGTCTCGGAGGCGCTTGCGTAACGGACGAGATCGCCCCGGGATTCAAGGTCAGCGCCGCCGCGTATGTCTCGGGACTGTTCCGCCCGCAGATCATCGAGGACCTCGAGCTCGCGAAGTTCGGGCTGCGGCAGGTGGCCTTCGATCCGCAAGGATTCTGCCCCTTCCCGGATGGACGGCATCTCCTCCTCTGGTCCGACGGCAAGAAGACCGCGAGAGAGATCGCCAAGTTCTCGAAGAAGGATGCCGCGGCGTATCCGAAGTACGAGGCGATGTGGGCCGAGGTCTACGATCTCATCGAGCCCATGCTTCTCGCTCCGCCCGTCCCGATCGCCGAGCTCGTCTCGCTCCTCCGCGGCCCGGAAGCGGAAGACCTCCTCCGGCGCCTGCTCTTCTACAGCGCGGAAGAACTCCTCGACGAATATTTCGAGTCCGACGAGGTGAAGGCCGCCTTCGCAAACGAGAGCGTGATCGGCCATTTCTCCGGGCCGTCGGCGCCGGGGACCGCATTTACCCTCGCGCACAATCTCCTCGGGAACATTGACGGCCAGGTCGGCGGCTGGGGACTCGTGCTTGGCGGGATGGGTGCACTGCCGGATGCCCTCGCGGCCGCCGCACGCGCCCGCGGCGTGGAAGTCCTTCTTCGCTCTCCGGTCGAGAGGATTCGTGTCCACGATGGACGCGCGGTCGGGGTGCAACTCGAAGGAGGGCGAACGATTGACGCGAAGGCGGTCGTCTCGACCGCGGATCCGAAACGCACGTTCCTCCAGATGGTGG
>DASWGO010000167.1:0-3180 GCA_036393695.1 Thermoplasmata archaeon | reverse complement strand
GGCGGACCCGAAGGCCGTCCTCGGGAAGATGCTCGCCGAGGACCCGTCCCTCCGAGGGCGGGCGCAGGAAGCCGCGGCCTACGTCGAGCGCATCGTCGCGGACGTGAACGAGCTCGGCCTCGAAACGCAACGGGCGGAGCTCACGGCGATTGCCCCCGAGCTCCTGGAGAAAATCCGACATGACGTCGGACCGAAAGAACTCCCGGCCCTCCCGGACGCCCTCGATGGGAAGGTCGTCCTCCGTCTCGCGCCGTACCCGAGCGGGCCGCTGCACATCGGCAACGCCCGGGCGTTCGTCTTGAACGACGCGTACGCGAAGCGCTACCATGGGAGGCTGCTGCTCGTCTTCGACGACACGATCGGATCCGAGGACAAGCCGCTCCTCCCCGAGGCGTTCGACCAGGTGAAGGAGGGCCTCGACTGGGCCGGCGTCGAGTACGACGAGGTCCTGTACAAGAGCGACCGGATTCCGTTGCACTACGAGTGGGCCGAGAAGCTCCTCGCGACCGGCGAGGCGTATGTGTGCGAGTGCGATGCCGAGACCCTCCGGAAGAACCGTGAGACGATGCGCGCCTGCGTGCACCGCATCCAGGACGTCGACGAGACGATCGCGATGTGGAAAGCGATGCTCGCCGGGGAATACGGCGAAGGCGAAGCGGTCGTGCGGCTCAAGACGGACATGGCCCATCCGAATCCCGCATTCCGAGACCGCGTCCTGTTCCGCGTCGCGGTGCGGGAGCACCCGCGGGTCGGCACCCGGTACCGGGTGTGGCCGATGCTCGAGTTCTCATGGGCCGTCGACGACGCGTTGCTCGGAATCACGCACGTCCTCCGGGGAAAGGATCTCGTCATGGAGGACCTCATGGAGACCCGCATCTGGGACATCCTCCAGGTCGAGCGCCGCCCGCGGTTCGTGCACTTCGGGATCTTGCGGTTCAAGGACCTCGAGCTGTCGAAGTCGCGATACCGCACGGAGATCGCGGCGGGCCGCCTGACGGGGATCGACGACCCGCGCACGTGGACGTTGCAGTCCTTGCGCCGACGGGGCATCCGCCCGGCGACCCTCCGGGATTTCGTGCTATCCTTCGGCCTGAGCCTGAACGACATCGAGGTGCCGGCCGAGACGCTGTACGCGGAGAACCGCAAGTTGATCGACAAAGACGCGAACCGATACTTCTTCGTCCCCGATCCCGTCGCGGTCGAGATCGCCGGACTGCCACCGATCGAGCGCGTGAAGGCGCCGCTCCATCCCGACTTCCCAGGCCGCGGCGTGCGGGAGATCCCTGCGGGTCCGAAGGTCCAGGTGGCCCGCGAGGACTTCGAGAAGTTCCGCGGCAAGGAGGTGCGGCTGAAGGACTTCTGCAACGTCGTCCTGGACCACCGTGCCCGATTCGTGTCGATGGAGAACAAGGAGATCCCCAAGATCCAGTGGGTCACGCACGGGGTGCAGACCCATTTCGTGATGCCCGATGGGTCGGAATCTCGCGGCCTCTCCGAGCCGCTCGTCGCCACGCTCAAGGTGGACGAGGTCGTGCAGTTCGAGCGAGTAGGCTTCGCGCGGATCGATCATGTGAGCAAGGCCGAGGTCCGGGCGTACTTCGCGCACCGATAGGCGATTCGCCAATCGCAAGGCCGATTTTCACTCTCGCTCATCTCTCCTGGGGGGACGAATAATATCCTCCGCGGACTTCTACTCAATTGGGTAGAAAACGATGACCAGTCGCTCGCGCTCGCTCCGACGGGCCCGGAAACAACGGCAGGCTCCCATGGACGGCTTCATTGTGACATGGGATGTCGACAGTGCGAACACGGCGATGTGTGGGAAAGTTCAACGATTCGTGTTCGGATACACATCCCGGAAAAGCGGCAAGGCGTACCACTACGCCGGACTTGTTGAACGAGACGGAGTCAGGTACCTCGGGCAGTCGGTTCTCTTCGTTTCGCCAGGGACGCTCGGGCTATTGACCGAGTACCTACGCCGCGAAGGGATCGGCCACATGGTCATCGAGGCCTCCGTGGGTCCGATTGTGACCAATTGAGCGGAAGCCTCTTCTCCGTTCAGAATTGCGGCCCTCGGCGACGCGGATGGGGAAGCGAGTCTCAGAGCTTCGAGATCTTCTACTCAATTGGGTAGAAATCGCCGCCGGCTCGGGTGAAGTTTTTCTACTTTCCGCCCTTCCCATGTTCCATGGCCCATTTCGCGAAGCGCGTCCTCTCCATTGAGCCCTCCCCCACCGTCCGCATCAGCGACCTCATCGCGGATTCTCAGGGCCAAGGGAAGAAGATCCTCTCCCTGGCTATCGGCGAGCCGGATTTCCCGACGCCCGCGCACATCGTCGAAGCCGCGAAGAAGGCGATCGACGACGGCTACACCAAATACACCGCCGCCCCCGGAATCCGGGAGCTACGCGAAGCGATCGCGGAGAAGTCGCAGAAGGAAAACGGGATTCCGGCGAAGCCAGAGAATGTGATCGTCGCGCCGACGAAACACACGCTCTTCATGACGTTCATGGCCCTCCTCGAATCCGGGGACGAAGCGCTGATCCCCGATCCCGGCTGGGTCTCCTACGCCCCGATGGTGACGCTCGCGGGCGCGAAGCCCGTGCCCATTCGCGCGGCGGACGAAGACGGTTTCGTGCCCTCGACGGAGACCGTCGCGAACGCGATTACGCCGCGGACTCGGCTCGTGGTCCTCAACTCGCCGTCGAACCCCGCCGGCTCGGTGTACACGCGGGCCCAGATGCGCGGCCTTGCGGACCTCGCGTCGGATCACGACCTAACGGTGGTGAGCGACGAGATCTACGAGAAGATCCTGTACGAGGGCGAGCACGTCTCGCCCGCGTCCCTGGAGGGAATGTTCGACCGCACCGTTACCGTGAACGGCTTCTCGAAGACCTACTCGATGACGGGCTGGCGGCTCGGCTGGCTCGTCGCCCCGACGCCGATGGTTCGTCAAATCGTGAAGGTGCAGGAACACACGATCACGTGCGCGACGTCGTTCGCGCAGAAGGCGGGCGTCGCGGCTCTCCGAGGACCGACCGCTCCGTTGAAGGCGATGGTGGACGAATTCCGAACGCGGCGAGATATCGTCCTCCGAGAGCTCAAGAAAATCGACCGACTGTCGACGGATCGTCCGAGTGGCGCGTTCTACGTCTTCCCCCGCGTGGACGTCGGAATCGA
>DASWGO010000166.1:0-4492 GCA_036393695.1 Thermoplasmata archaeon | reverse complement strand
CAAACGGAGTTGGGACACGATGAAGCTTGCGGCTCCGACGAAATGTTGGGCACCGCAATCCATTCTAGGCATGCCGTCTCCTGATTGCATTTAGACGAAGGAGAATGCGCCGCGCGTCTGCGCGGCGTGAACGGGAGGTTTTCGGTGGCCTACTCGCGTCGGGACCAGGGGAGGTACGGCTTCGCCGCCGCGAGGATTGCGCCGAGGATCCCGACGACACCGCCAATCGTGCCGGGCTGGCCTCCGAAGTAGATCAGGATGATGCTGATCACGCCCGCCACGATGGCTCCGTTCATCAGGTTCTTCCGCGTAATCGCCGCGGACGCCCACAGAGCTCCACCGAGGACGACGTTGATTACAATCGTCGTCGTGACGGTGCCATACTGGCTCTGCGGAATTCCTTGGTTTGCCGCCTGGATCCCATAGATTGCCACCGACAGGAGGATCGCCAGGACGCCGCCCAGCATCAGAAGTAGCTCGTGAGGCTGCTTCGCGCCGAGTTCGACCATCGCTTGCTTTCCCGTGTCGTAGCTCTGGGTCATGGTTTCGGCGGCCCACGCGCCATCCGGAGCATATGGGTTCCGGCCCGGTTGACAGGTAGTGAGAATCAGCCACCAGAATAGGCCGAGCGCCCTGAACTTCGCACAGTTCCATACATTCCTCTGGGCTGGTCACGACCAATTGCGAGCATCTGGCCGGAGGATCTCAAGGCGGGAGGTCTGAAGAAGAATAGAGATCCAAAAAAGGGGAAGGGCTCCGCTGGCGGAGCTTGGACTGCTAGGCCGAGAATGCCGGCCTAGTCGCGTCGGGACCAGGGGAGGTAGGGCTTCGCCGCCGCGAGGATTGCGCCGAGGATCCCGACGATGCCGCCGATCTGGCCAGGCCGACCGCCGAAGTAGATCAGGATGATGCTGATCACGCCCGCCACGATGGCTCCGTTCATCAGGTTCTTCCGCGTAATCGCCGAGGAGGCCCACAGGGCCCCACCGAGGACGACGTTGATGATGACGGCCGTCGTCACGGTGGCATACTGGCTCTGCGGGATGCCCGTCGTCAGCCACTGGATCCCATAGGTCGCGAGGGTCAGGAGAAGGGCCAAGAGGCCACCCAGCATCAACAGCAGCTCGTGAGGCTGCTTCGCGCCGAGCTCGGCCATGGCTCCCCTTCCTGTCTCGTAGCTTTGGGACATGGTTTCGGCCCCGGAGGGTAGGCCTGGTTCGATAAGAGTTCCCACACGACCTTCGGCCGGTGAGAATCACTTAGCCGCGAGTCGGCTGAAAATCATTCCGCGAAACAACAGGTCGTCGGGCGTGGGAGCGTGTCGCTACGTTCTTTGGCCTTTCGCCGTTGCCCCCGTCGAAGACCATGACGACGTTCCCGGAAGAGGTCCTCGCACGGACGAAGAAAGGCGAGATCGAGGTCCGATCCCTCATCGATCGAGGCCGCTATGTTCGATACAACTACCTGCATCCCGAGACGGGCCAACCCATGGAAGGGGGCAAGGTGAAGCTCATCCTGTTTTCCGAGTCGGGGAAGACTGAGGAGTACTTTGTCATCCCCACGAAATCAAGGCGTGACCTGCTCATCCCCGCCGCGGAGAAAGGGACGCGGAAGATTTGGGACGGGACGAAGGCCGTCGACGTGTGAGGCGGCCCATCGCCCCGCTCACCCGGAAGATCGCGGGCTGACCTTTAGAAGTACCTCGGCGTCCTCCGCGAACGCCTTTAGATCGCGTGCCGCCTCCTCGAAGGCAGCTCGCTCGTCGTCGGCCAGGGGCCATTCTTCCAAAGCGAGGACGCGCCCCGTGCCGAGGACCGCGGGGACGCCGATCGCGGCGCCGTGGACCCCGTACTCTCCTTCGAGGACGACGGAGCAAGGCACGACCCGGGGCCGCGAGCCGATCAACGCATGCACGAGTTCCACCGTCGCGCCTGCGGGGCCGAACGCCGTGCCGCCCTTCGCCGCGATGACCCGCGTGCTCACGTCGCGGAGCCGTCGAGTGATTTCTTCCTTGTCCTTCGCCGACAGCGTCGGGCGCCGCCCGCTGACCTTGGCGCGGCTGAACACGGGCACGACTCGCTCGCCGTGCTCGCCCAGGACGGTTGCGGAGATCTTGACGGACGGGACGTTCAGGCGGTCCGCGAGGATCGTCCGGAACCTCTGCGAATCCAGGAGGGTGCCGGAGCCCAGCACACGGGTCCGCGGCCATCCGGTCGACTGCCAAGCGATTGTCGTCATGACGTCCATCGGGTTCGTCAACACGACGAGGCTTGCGCGCCTTGCCACGCGGGCGATGTCTCGGCTCAGGTCCACCACGAGTCCGGCGTTCGCATGCAGGAGGTCGAGCCGGGTCATCTCAGGCTTTCGCCCCTGTCCCGCCGACAAGACGACGACGTCGCAATCCGCGAGATCCTCAATCTTGCCCACGCGGACGGCCGGTTGGGTGGACACGCGCAATCCATGGCGGATGTCCTCGGCCTGAGCCCAGGCGAGGTCCGGCACCGCATCGACGAGGATCAGTTCGTCCCACGGGCCTTCTCGCGCGAGGGCGAACGCGACCGCGCCACCGACCTTTCCGACTCCGACGATCCCGGCCTTCATGACCCTGCCAATCAAGGGGCTGGCAGTCCATAAGCACTCGCTCCCTGTTCCAAGGCGCCGGGACCGCTTACCCGGCGAGGAGCTCGTACACGATGCGGTCCGTCTCCTTCCCTTTGGAGCGCTTCTCGAGGATGTGGACCGTTCCGATCTCCGAGACGTTCTTCAGATGCGTGCCGCCGCAAGGGCAGTAGTCCGCACTCCCGATTTCGATCACCCGAAGGCGCCGCACGGATTGCGGGATGAGATCCAAGAGGGCTCGATCGTCGATTTTGTTTTCCACGGCGACACGGTCTTCCTCGAAGATTCGGACCGCCTGCGACGAGGCGATGACTCGGTTGCAGTCGTCCTCGATCCGCTTCAGATCCTCCGGCGTGAAGTTCGCGGGTTGGAAGTCCACGCGGCTGTAGTCCATGTGGATCTGGTTGCCGACGGTCCTCGCCCCGTAGGTTCGGAACACGAGCCCCGACATCAGGTGTTGGGAGGTGTGCATCCGCATGTGCTTGTACCGTCGATCCCAATCGATCACGCCATGGACCCCATCCGCAGATGGCATCCGATCGACGTGGTGCTTCACCACGCCCTTCTCCTTCGTGACCCGAAGGACGCGTGCCTCCCCATCCTTCCAGCGGAGAGTCCCGGTGTCGTCGGGCTGCCCGCCTCCTTCTGCATAGAAGAGGGTCTGGTCGAGGACGACGAAATCAGGACCACGCTCCAGAATCCGGGCGTCGAACTCTCGCGCGTAGCACGGGTCCGGTTCCTGTCCCCGCCGTTCCTCCATGTAGAGAACCCGCGTGGCCATCGCCCTGGCGAAAGACGACGCGCCATAAAGCGTTCTCCCCGGCCTGGGTCATCTGGACTGCGGACGCGTTGCGTTCTCAGACGTCAACGGGAGTGGAAACGGACACCATTCTCGGGCTTCGGGATCGTTCATATCTCGCCCCAAGCCTAAGGTCGCCCCACCACTCGAGCGGTCGGAGCCTTGCCGCACGGAGTGCCTGAGCGAGCTCCTCCTTCTTCCAAATGTGCAGCGGGGCCTCATCAAAGCCGATGTCGATTCGATCTCGCCTTTGGACGACGGTCAGGAATCGCGCGTGGTGAATTCTTCTTCTGACATCCTGCTCATTGAATGCGAAAATCGCAATCTTCGTCCCATCGACGGATTGATAATCCACCTCCGCGCGGACGTTCTTCGGGCGTTGAATCCACGCCTCGAAGTTGGTCAGGTCAAGCACGAGCACTCCATTGGGTCGAATCTGGTCACGGAAGGTCTGAAGGGCCTTGTTCGCATCCGCGGGAGAGGCAAGATAGTTGAACGCCGTCCCGAGGCAGAGCAGCGCGTCAAATCGGCGACCCAGGCGAAGCGAGCGCATGTCCGCTCGGCTCACGTCCGCGGTGACACCCGCCGTCCGAAGGTTCCTCCGGGCGACGCGGAGCATCTCCTCCGAGCGGTCTCGGCCCGCGACATGGTAACCTCGTTTCACCAGAGGAATGTCGATGGCGAAAGTCCCGCATGCGACGTCGAGTACTTCGGGGCCGACAGCATGGCGGAGGAACAGGTGCCGGAGGAACGCATACGCCCGGGTGGCGCGCTTCGGATCATACATTTTATCGTAGTGGTCCGCGATGGTCTGATACCAACGGGCGTGGGCGCTTCCGCGCTCAGTTCCCGAGAACCGCACGAGCAATGACGAGTCGCTGGATCTCCGACGTGCCTTCATAAATCTCCGTGACTCGCTGGTCTCGGTACAGTTTCTCCACGACGTAGTCCTTGACGAATCCGTACCCGCCGTGGATTTGAACCGCGGCGTCGACGGCTCGATGGGCCGCCTCGGACGCAAAGAGTTTCGCGACGCTGGATTCGTAAGTGTGCCGCTGCCCAAGATCCTCCAGG
>DASWGO010000165.1:0-1737 GCA_036393695.1 Thermoplasmata archaeon | reverse complement strand
TATATCCAGACGATCCGCGAGGGCGGCGACACGGTCAAGATCCGCATCCCGCGGTACTACCTCGAACTGATCGACCGCCTCGTGGCGGACGGCTACTTCCTGAGTCGGGAGCACGCGGTCGTCCGCAGCATCGAGGAGTGGTTCACACGGGATCGGGTGAAGGAGATCGAAGACCACCGGAAACAAGTCGACAAGATGACCGGCAAGGTCGTCTCCGTATCGACGGGCGACAAGGACGGTGTCATCCCGCCATGAACCGCGCAGGCGTGGCGGATGCCGGAAGGGAGTCACTTCGGACGACGGAAAAAGGGAACGGATGGGACCCTGTCATGAAGGGATGGGATGCACGCCTTCAGCGGAGTGAACTGCCTTCTGGCCTCCCTCGATCGGTAGCAGGATGAGTGGAGGCCGGACAAATGGTACCCAGGGATTACGTCGAAGAAGTCATCAGCAGCCTGTTTGAGGATGCCGTGGACCCGAAAATCTCCGTCGTCGGAGTCGGGGGCGCGGGCGGCAAGATGGTGAGCACGCTCTACGACCGCGACATCAAGGGCGTTGAAACGATCGCGGTGAACACGGATCCCTCCGGGCTCTCGAAGGCCGAGTGCGACGTGAAGATCCTGCTCGGTCAGCCGGCGGACGAGGACCGAATCGCCGGGGCCCGCGCGTCCGCGGAAGACCAGGAAGGGTCCCTGCGGGATTCGCTCTCCTCGGATATCGTCTTCGTCGTCGCCGGGCTGGGCGGCGCCGCGGGGACGGGAGCCGCTCCCGTCGTCGCTCGCGCGGCACGCGCGAATGGTGCGGTCACAATCGGAGTTGCGATCCTGCCGTTCGAGATCGAAGGTCGGACGGAAGCCGCCCGACAAGGGCTCGAGGAGTTCCGTCGCGAAGCGGACAGCGTGATCGTGGTCGAGAACGATTCGCTGAACCGGTTCGCCGACCAGATGTCCTTCAACGAAGCGATGCAAGTCATCAGCTACATGGTCGTCACGATCGTCCAAGGCGTCGTCGACCATCTGACCAAGTCGTACCTCACGACCCTCGCCGAGGAAGTCGAGAACGCGGCGAAGGAGATCGAGGAGCAGAACAACCACGCGATCCACGTCGAGGTGCAGCCGCCGGAGACGGTCCAGGCGGCCTGGGACGTGGGGCCGGTCGCCTTCAACGACGACGGCTTCATCGGGCTCCGCTGAGACACGCTCAACAATCCTCCCCCCAACCAACGCCCACCCGCGAGGGCTTCGGGCGATCTCCGCCGAAAGGCGGGGAGCGGCCCTCGCGACCTCTTTCTTTCCCGGGATGGAGAGGCGGATCGAGGGAGGCTAACCTTAAACAAGGTTGACTCCGCAGGGCCTCGCGAACCTTCTTGCGCGGCCGAATAAATCCCGGCTCCATGGTCACCTACCGGGAGACGATTCCACTCGAGACCCGCCGAGGGGTACAGGCGATCGACATCACGGACCGCGTTGCGAAAGTGATTGAAGGATCTGGTGTCCGCGACGGCCTCGCCTGCGTCTTCACGCCATCGTCGACGAGTGCGATTGTCACCAACGAGTTCGAACCAGGCCTCATGGAGGAGGACATCCCGAAGGCGCTGGATCGGCTCTTCCCGCTGTCGATCGAGTACGGGCACGAGCGCCGGTGGCACGACGGAAACGGCCACAGCCACATCCGCGCCACGTTCCTCGGACCGAGCCTCACCCTCCCGATCGTCGACGGCGGTGCCGCTCTGGGAAC
>DASWGO010000164.1:0-4360 GCA_036393695.1 Thermoplasmata archaeon | reverse complement strand
CGCCGAGGCGTTCGAGACGAAGAAGCAGGTCGGAAGCTCGACGATGGCCCAGAAGGAGAACCCCGCCGCCTCCGAGAACGTGTGTTCCCTCTCGCGGATCGTGCGGTCTCTCGTGACGCCCGCCCTCGAGAACGTGCCGCTCTGGCACGAGCGCGACCTGACGAACAGCGCGGCGGAGCGGATCATCCTGCCCCATGCGTGCGTCCTGATCGACGAGATGCTCGCGCGGACCGCGGAGGTCTTCCGGACCCTGCGCATCTATCCGGACCGGATGAAGGAGAACCTCGAGGCGACGAAGGGCCAGGTGATGGCCGAGGCGGTCATGATCGCCCTCGTCGGGAAGGGCCTCGGCCGGCAAGACGCCCACAAGCTCGTCCGCGAGGCCGCCCAGAAGGCGCGGGCGAAAGGGATCCACTTGCGCGACGCGCTCCTCGCCGAATCGAAGGTGACGAAAGTTTTGTCGAAGAAAGAGATCGAGGCGGCGATGGATCCGAACGCGTATCTCGGGGAGAGCTACGCGATCGTCGACGCGGTCGTGAAGCGTGTCCGGTAGGAAAGCGACGGCGACTCCGCTGAGAGACGCGTCGCACTCCACGAATCCTTAAGAAGCGTCGGGAGCATCCGACGGCCCGATGCAGTTCGCCCGGGTCGTGGATGCGTACGAAAAGATCGAGGCGACGACGAAGCGTCTCGAGATGACGGAGTTGCTCGTCGGCCTGCTCCGAGAGACGCCGAAGGAGGATCTCGACAAGATCGTGTACCTCACGCAGGGTCGCATCCACCCGGACTACGAGGGAATCGAACTCGGCCTGGCGGAGAAGATGGTGATGCGCGTCCTCGCCCACGCGACCGGAATGGACGACGCGCGCATCGGCCGCCTCTGGAAGGAAAAAGGAGATCTCGGTCTCGTCGCGCAGGAAGCCATCGCCGATCGGCGTCAGAAGCCATTAGAGTCGACGCCGCTCACGACCGCGAAGGTGTACCAGCTCCTCGACGCGATTGCCCGCGAATCTGGCGAGGGGAGCCAAGAGCGGAAGGTCCGCCTCCTGTCCGATCTATTGGGCAATGCGACCCCGCGGGAAGCGAAGTACATCGTGCGAATGGTCGTCGGTCAGATGCGGCTTGGAATCGCGGACATGACGATCGTCGACGCGCTGGCCGCCGCGTTCGCGACGAAAGCGGATCGGCCTCGGGTCGAGCGCGCATACAACGTCTGCTCGGACCTCGGCGAGGTTGCACGGGTCCTCGCGTCGAAAGGCATCGACGGATTGGGGGACATCCACCTGAAACTCTTCCGCCCGATCCGAGCGATGCTCGCGGAACGTCTCGAGACGCTGGAGGAGATCTTCGAGCGAATGGGGAAGGCGGCCCTCGAGTACAAGTACGACGGCTTGCGCGTGCAGGCCCACGTATCGCCGAAGCGAATCGAGCTCTTCTCCCGTCATCTCGAGAATATCACCGTTCAATTTCCCGAGATCGTGGACGGCCTGCGATCCGCAATCCAGGACCGCGCGGCGATCGTGGAGGGCGAGGCCGTCCCGGTCGATCCGAACACGGGCGAGTTCCTCCCGTTCCAGGAAGTCAGCCGTCGCCGAGGGCGCAAGACGGAGGTTGAGCGGATGGCGAGGGAATTCCCCGTCACCCTGTTTGCATTCGATTGCCTTCTCCGTTCGGATGAAGACTGGACCGCACGGCCGTATGTGGAGCGACGGAAGGCCCTCGAGGCCGTCGTCAAGCCGAACGACGGGATTCGTCACTCGACCGCGCGGGTGACGGAGGATGTGAAGCAAGCGGAGGCGTTTTTCGATGAAGCCCTCCAGGCGGGGTGCGAAGGTCTCATGGCGAAGGCGCTCGACTCGACGTACGACGCGGGCGCGCGCGGATTCCAGTGGATCAAGTTCAAGAAAGAGTACAGCGCCGCGTTGAGCGATACGATCGACCTCGTCGCCGTGGGCGCATTCGCAGGGCGAGGGAAACGCGCGGGTACCTACGGGGCGCTGCTCATGGCGGCGTACGATGACAAAGCCGATGTCTTCCGCACCACGTGCAAGCTGGGCACCGGATTCGATGACGAGACTCTGTTCGCCCTCCCGGAGAAATTCAAGGCGGTGAGACGGGACCGCAAGCCCGCCCGGGTCGACGCGAAGCTCGAGCCCGACGTCTGGTTTGAACCCAAGACGGTCCTCGAAGTGCGAGGCGCAGAAATCACCGTGAGCCCGGTCCACACGTGCGCCTGGGGTGCGGTCCGTCCCGGAGCGGGTCTCGCCATCCGCTTCCCTCGATTCACGGGACGGTGGCGAGACGACAAAGGTCCCGAGGATGCGACGACGGCAAAAGAGTTGGTCGAGATGTACCGTCAGCAGCTCAAGCAAACGAAGAAGGAACCCGCGCGCTCAGCGTAGCTCGAATCGCCCCGTCTTTCCGTATCCCTTGACAATCCGGTCCACATCCTGAATACGGGAGAGAACCAGGGTACTCGGCGGTGGTTTTGCCAGGTCCGGAAGGAGGCTCCGGCGGATCCAAGCGGCAGCGATGCCGAGACTTGCCGCACCCTGAAGGTCGAGCGCCGCGTCGGAGACGAAGAGGCTCTCAGACGGCCGAGCTTTGAGGGCTTTCAGGGCCGAGCGGTAAATTCTGGGATCCGGCTTGTACGACCGGACCGCTTCGGAGGTCGTGACGGAATCGAAGAGTTCGTTCAGGCCTGTATGGGAGAGGACGCCTGCAACCGCCTCGGTATCTCCATCGGTCACCACGCCGAGACCTGCGATCTGGGATCGGAGCGTCCGCAACCATGCGACCGTGATGTCGGGTTGGAGCGTGCAGGTTCCCACATAACCCGCCCACGCCTCCCGGACGAGGCGGACGGACGCGTCTCGTGCGTCGGTGCGGCCCCGTCTCGCAAGAAGATTGAACAGGATGTCGGACGCAATCTCCTGCTCGGATTGGAAACGCGGGCCCTGGGCAGCGGGCAGGGCTTCGGCGGTCCGGACCGCCCACTCCAGTGCGAGAGGGACCGGACCTCGTACCCGCACCGCGCTTAAGCGCGCCGCCATCGACGCCACGATCCCTCGAAGGTCCACGAGGGTCCCGCCAAGGTCAAAGAAGACGAACATGTTTTGCAACGGATTTGACCCCTGCCGCCTGGTTTGCGTCGCCGATTTCGGCGTGGTCGGGTATTTATTTGCCATTCTTTATCTCTCCGTGGACACACCGGTCACATGGCTGCCCTGCCCTCTTGGCTTATCGTTTACCTGATCGAGATCCTGAAGGCGGCCCCGCTCGCATCGGCGACCGCGTGGTTCGTCCTCGCGATCTTGCAGGTCTACCGCGACCGCTGGCATACTTGGACGGAAGCGTTTTTCCTGTTTTGTTGTTTCTTCGCCGGACTCTACGCGATCGGCGATTTCCTCCTGTTCTACTCGACGACGTATGTGGCGGCCCTGTTCTCGACCCTCGTGAGCCTCACCGGCCTCACCCTGGCCGTGAATTTCTTCCTGCTCTTCACGCTCGTGTACGTCGACCGCATGAGGCGATCGTACGGACTGCTCATGGCAATCTCCATCGTGATGCTGCTCCTGCTCTGGGGACGAGGCATCACGGACATCACGCCGCTGACGTTTGAGGGACAGACGCTCTATGTGGCCTTTTTCGACCCCTACGTCCTTGGACTGTACCTCCTCTATGTGGTCACGTTCTCGGTCCTCGGCATTTGGAACCTCTACCGGCTCTACAAGATCGTTCGCGCAAGCAGCAAGACCCTGGCACGTCGCGCCGCGGGCCTCATGGTGACGTTCACGCTCGTCCTCGTCCTGGGGTTGACGACAAATGGCCTGATCGGGGTCACGCGACTCGCCTTTCCGCCTCCGCTCTCGACGCTCCTCATCTTCGTCGCCGCGAGCGCCTACTACACGCTGTATCCGATCGGCCGGGAGCGAATCTCGGAAGCGATTCGGATGTTCCAGGCCCGCCGCTATTCCATCAAGGCGGTGTTCCTGACGTTCCATGATGGCACCTTGATCGGCGCGAAAACGAAGCCCGGCGAAACGACAATCGACCAAGATCTCTTCGGCGCCACCCTCGATGTGATCCAGAATTTCATGCGCACCTCGTTCCCGATCCTCCGCGGTAAGTCGCTCAGCTCCATCGTCCACGGCACCTATACGCTGGTCATCGAGAAGGCTCGCTACTGCTACTTGACCGTCGTCCTCGAAGGCGAGGAGACGGATCAACTCCGTCGGCAGATGCGAGATGTCCTCATCACGTTCGAAGCGCAAAACCGACCCGCGCTCCAGAAGTGGCAGGGCGTCCCCAGTGAGGCGAGGGGGACCGAGCAACTCCTCACCGGATTCTTCGTCGAGTC
>DASWGO010000163.1:0-2435 GCA_036393695.1 Thermoplasmata archaeon | reverse complement strand
CCCTGGGACACGAGGACCGACCTGGCCGCGCGGTTCGCCGGTTTCTTGCGGGCCCATGGCCGATTGGACCTCGGAGGACTGCTGATGGGCCCGGGACCGAAAGATCCCGCCCGCATCGAAGACGCCCTGGCCAGCGACCTGAGAGGTCTGCCGGCTGCATGCGTCTATGACGACGTTCAGAACGCGTCTTCAGAAGCGCAGGCATTCCTCCAGATGCTGGTCCGAGCGATCCGTCGGGCGGAAGGGCCGGCCCTTCTCCTCCTATCCCGTGTCGTACCCGACTTCTACACGCGGCGCGACGTGGCCCTCGACGCATCCGTGGTCGAGATTTCCTTGGGCGGACTCGATCGAACGAGCAGCACGCGCCTCCTGATGGATGCAGGCATCAAGGACCCCATTGTGGGCAGCCTCACGGACGCGTGCGGCGGGATCCCGCTGTTCCTGAAGCTCCTCGGAAGCGGGGGCCCGCAGGTCGCCGTCTCCGCGGGCTGGCGCAACCTAGAGACGTACATCGCCGAGCAAATCGAGCCCTCCCTCGATGTGGCGGAACGGAGCGCCCTTGAGATCGCCTCCCTCTATGACATCCCGGTGCCCGCGGCCGGCTTCCTCCTAGAGGAACAAGTGCGGGGCCACACTTTGATCAGCCTCCGGCGGAAGGGGCTCCTGACCTCCGTTGGTACGGACCTGCTCACGGTTCACGAGGCAATCCGCACCTTTGTGCGGGACGGCTTGCCGAGGGAGCGCAAGGGGATCCTCGTAGCGAAAATCGTCCCATGGCTCTCACAAGGCTCCCAGTCCGCGGTGGCGCGCGGCGATGCGCCCGGCGCAATCTCGTATCTTGGGAACGCCGTTTCCATCGAGGTCGACCCGCTTCGCCGTCGGTCGAACCTCGAACTGCTAGGAGACCTTCGCAGGCGCGTCGGGGACGTCCCGGGCGCGGCGGACGCATATCGGATGGCCCTCAAGGACATCTCCGAAGGGTCCGAACGGGCGATGCTGCGGCGGAAAGTCGCCTTGTGCCTCGAGCTGATGGGCCACTTGAAGGAAGCCGACGGGGAGATCGAGACGGCTTGGCAGGAAATCCCGCCCGAGCCTTCCTTGGCGGGCGGCTGGCTCGCATACCAGAAGGCCGACATCGCCATCACTCGACAGGATTATGACACGGCCTTGCGAGAGATCGAACGGGTCACCAGCTGGATAGCGGGCCTCTCTCCCGAATCGGAGTTGTGGGGTATGCTCGCGAACCTCCGGGGACTCGTCTACCTGGAAGACCCGCGGCGAAGGGACCCGGCCCTCGCTCGGGCGGACTTCCTCATGGCCAGCGAGGCGCTGGGGGCTGCGAACGATTCGCGAGGGCTGTGCATGGTGTACAACAACCTGTTCCTCGCAGGGGCGGAACTCGGGGAAATCGAGAGCGCTCTGCCGGATCTCGATCGAAGCGCGTCTCTCGCCCGCTCGATCGGTGACCTCCCGGCCCTCGAGACGGCGTTGTTCACGAAGGCCTGGTACCTCACAGAGCACCTCGGAGACTACGAAGGCGCCGAGGCCCTGTACAACGAAACGTACCGGCTCGCGAAGGAGACTCACCAGCGGGAGAAGGTGATTTGGCACTACTACCACTTCGCAACCCTCTATCTCCGAACGCGCCGGTACGAGGAAGCGAAGGAGTCCATGGAGTACTTCCTCAACGCAAGTGGATTCATGGTGAACCCGGAGCGACGTGTTCGGGACCTCGCGGAAATGGCGCGCCTCTGCCTCTACGCCGACGACGATCCGGCGGCCGAAGAATACCTACGGCAGGCGCAGGTAACTGCCGGCCTCGCTCCATCCGACTACGCGATGTTCCCGATCGAATGGGCTCGCGCCACACTCCGCGCTCGCCACGGAGATCGTGACGGGGCTAAAGCGAGTTTCAAGCGTGCGCTGGAGCTATCCTGGTCATCCTCGCCGGGTGAATTCCACCTTGACTACGGCCGGTTCCTCGCGTCGATCGGCGACGCGCAGGAGGCACGGACGATTCTCCTCGCGGCCTCCAAGGAACTGGCAAAGTCCCAAGGCGCTCTCGAACGACAGGCCCGGGAGGCGGTCGAGAGACTCGGCCCCGTCCCCGGCGCGACCTAAGCGGCTACGCGCAGTGCTTACACTTGCCAGGATTCGCCGTCTTACAGTCCTTGAAGTGTTCGTCAAGAACCCCTCTCAGGTTCTGCGCGAATGTATCCGCAACCTTCGGATCGAGACCCGTGTCCTGCAAGGCGTGCTTCAGAATTCCCAGCTGTTCGGGCATCCCGAACGTGTTCCACCGTTCCGACTCCTTTGGCTTGTCCCCCACGGCGCCGGCACTCGTCCCGCATCCAAGGATGTGTCCGAACGTACCACCAGGACTCTTGCTTCTCCCCCCGCAACCAGAGCAACCCACGACATCACCTCCCCCCGCG
>DASWGO010000162.1:0-3933 GCA_036393695.1 Thermoplasmata archaeon | reverse complement strand
ACCGATCTCGTCGAGCTCGTACCGCACGTGGACGACGGGCTTCTTCGTCTTGAGGACGCGGCTCAGATCGATCGGCGTGCCGCTGAGGACGAGGTCACACGGGGTCGCGTCGATCGTCTCCTCGAGCTCTTTGATCTGCTTCGGGCCGTAGCCCATCGCGGGCAAGATCTTGCGGGAGTTCGGATACTTCTTGTACGTCTCCTTGATCGAACCGACCGCGTGATTCACGGCGCTGACGATCTCCGCCGCGCCGAACCGTTGCGCCGCAATGTACGCCGCGCCGTACTCCATGCCGCCATGGGTCAACGTCGGGCCGTCCTCGATCGCGAGGACCTTCTTGCCCCGAATCTGAACGCTGTCGTCCGGTGTGATCGGTGAGGCCGCCTCGACGACGACGGCATCGGGATTCACGCTCCGGATGTTCTGCTTCACGATCTCAACGTTCTCCGGCGTCGCGGTGTCGACTTTGTTGATCACGATGACATCGGCCATGCGGACGTTCGTCTCGCCCGGATAATACGAGAGCTCGTGGCCCGGACGCAACGGGTCCGCGACGACAATGTGAAGGTAGGGCTTGAGGAACGGGGTGTCGTTGTTCCCGCCGTCCCAAAGGAGGATGTCGGCCTCGACCTCGGCTTGCCGCACGATCTTCTCGTAGTCGACGCCCGCGTAAACGACGGTCCCCTTGTCGATGTGGGGCTCGTATTCCTCCCGCTCCTCGATCGTCGTCTCGTACTTGTCCAAGTCCTCGTAGGTGGCGAAGCGCTCGACCGCTTGCGACGCCAGATCGCCGTACGGCATCGGATGCCGGACCACGACGACCTTCTTGCCGTGGGCCCGCAAGATCGCCGCGACCCGGCGCGAAGTCTGGCTTTTCCCGCTTCCCGTCCGGACCGCGCACACCGCGATCACGGGCACTTTCGCCTTCAACATCGTCTCTTCTGCGCCGAGGAGGAGGAATTCCGCCCCATGCGCGTTCGCGAGGGCGATTCGATGTCCGATGTACGAGTAGTCGACATCGGAGTATGCGAAGACGCACGTCTGCGCACCGAACCTCTCGATGAGCCGAGGGAGCTCTTCCTCAGGAAAAATCGGGATTCCTTCGGGATACAGTTTCCCCGCGAGGGACGCGGGATACTTCCGAGTCTCGATCCCGGGAATCTGTGTGGCGGTGAACGCGACGACGCGGTACGCGGGATTGTCCCGGAAATAAACGTTGAAATTATGGAAGTCGCGGCCCGCGGCGCCGAGGATGATGACCCTGCGGGGCTCCGCCATGGGTTGGGGAGCCGCCGGGGATGTAAAGCCTTTTTGGACTTCCCGCCCAGTTCCGGCATGTTAACCTTAAATAAGGTTAATTTCCCAACGTGTGCGCGGTTATCGAGTGTGGTCCGTCGAACGGACCGTCTGCGAGGATTCGAAGACTCGATCCAACATCGATTGCGTGAGACGGCCGGTTTGCGTGTTGCGCTGGCTCGGATGGTACGTTGCGATCAGCGTAACCGGTGGCAGGAGCCAGGTCCCTCCGTGGCGGAACTTCGGCACGGGCGATGGAAGGTCGTGACCCGTCGCGCGCCACGTGCGCAGGAACGCCTGCATCGCCACGGCCCCGAGGACGACGACTACCCGGAGGCGCCGCAAGAGTACCACCTCGCGTTCCAGATACGGCTGGCATCGGGCGAACTCGATCCGCGTCGGCTTGTTCTGTGGCGGGGCGCAGCGCACTGCGGCGGCGATGTAGCAGTCCCGGAGGACTAGGCCGTCGTCCTTCGAAACGGAAGTCGGCTGATTCGCGAAGCCGGCGCGGTACAGGGCCCGATACAGGAATTCTCCGCTCCGGTCTCCCGTGAATGTGCGCCCGGTTCGGTTGCCTCCATGGGCCGCCGGCGCCAGGCCGACGATCAGGACCTCCGCGTCCGGATCCCCGAACCCGGGGACGGGCCGACCCCAGTATTCCCAATCCCGGAACGCCGCGCGTTTCATGCGGGCGACGCGCTCGCGGTATCGCACGAGCCGCGGACACCGGCGGCACGCGACGATCTCCGAGACTACTTGTTCCAGGTTATCGGACGACATCGGGCATCCGGATTCGGTCCCGCAGCAAAAGCGTGCGCCCGAGGAAACCACTAAGTCCACCGGGTGCCCTCCGCCGCCGGAGGAGGGGATCATCGTATCGAAATCTCGGACCATCCAATTCTCTCGCGTCGTCGACCTCGCCCAGGCCGTTGGGCCGGACACCCAGATGTTCCCCGCCTATCCTCCGCCGAGTTTCACGCAGTGGACGACGCGCGAGGTCCATGGGTTCCTCGCGGAGTCCCTGTTCCTTATCAGCCACACCGGCACGCACGTCGATGCGCCGTTCCACTTCGAGCCGAAGGGCCGCAAGCTCCATGAGATACCGCTCGATCGATTCATCGCACCGGGTCACGTCCTCGACCTTCGCGGCCTCCCGAAGAAAGGCCGGATCCTGCCCCAGCACCTGCGGACCTCGATGCGCGCGGCGCGCCGCTCCATCCGGAAGGGGGACGCGGTCCTGCTTCGCACCCGCTGGTGGGAGCGGCATCGGGGCACGCCCGCCTACCTGTTTGACAGTCCCGGTCTGACGGGAGCCGGGGCGAACCTTCTCCTGGAGTTGGGAGTAGGGCTCGTCGGCATCGACACGGCGAGCATCGACCACCCCGACGACGCGACCTATCCGGCGCATCATGCGCTCCTGGGAGCCAACGTGCCGGTGATTGAGAACGTCGCGAATCTGTCGGCCCTCGGGTCCTCCGCCTTCTGGCTCTTGGCATTGCCCCTGAACCTGCAGGGAACTTCGGGCTCGCCGATCCGCCTCGTCGCGCTCGCGGAGTGAGCGACCTCACGGCAAGACGCTTTAGGCGGGCCGGGCGTTCCAGCGCATCATGCACCCGCGGACACGCTTGATGATCGCAGCCGTCGTCATCGCGGCAATCGCGACGCTGGCGAGCCTGGCCTACGTCTGGTACTGGGTGAATCGCCCAGGAGGGGGAAACCCGAACAACCCCGCGGTGCAGCTCGGGGCCGTGCAGACCGGCATGGCGTGGCCGATCGCCCTCGCGTTCGCCTCGGACGGCCGGATCTTCTTCGCGGAGCGGAACACGGGGAACATCCGCATCATCGAGGGTGGCGCGCTCCTGCCCACGCCGTTCTACACGCTCACGAACACCGCGACCGCGGGTGAGCGCGGCCTCCTCGGTCTCGCCCTCGATCCGGGATTCCCTTCGACTCCCTATGTGTACGCGTACCAGAAGTACAACGATGCGGCGAACGGGACGATCTACAATCGCATCGTCCGTCTCTCCGCGAACGGAAACGTGGGAACCTTTGACAGCGTCATCCTGACGATGCCTCCGTTGAGCGGCGCGACGAATCACAACGGCGGTGTCATCGCGTTCGGCCCGGACGGAAAGCTCTGGGCCGTCGTCGGCGAGAACGCGAACCCGTCTCTGGCGCAAACCCGATGAGCCTTCTCGGGAAGGTCCTCCGGATGACCTCCGACGGAAGCGCCGCATCGGCCAACCCGTTCTACGGCACCGGCTCGTGGGAGAACCGCGTCTACACGTACGGCCATCGGAACATGTTCGGCATCGCCTGGCATCCGGTGACCGGTCGCGCCTACATCACGGAGAACGGGCCGAACTGCAACGACGAAGTCAACCTGCTCGCCGCCGGGAGCAACTACGGATGGGGACCGGCGGCCTCGTGCGGAAACCTGCCGCCTCCTGGGGACACGAACCGGGACGGTCCGACCCCGGTCATGCCGCTCGACTGGTGGTCGACGACGATCGCGCCGACGAATGCGGCGTTCTACACCGGTACCCTGCTCCCGCAATCTCGGAATCATCTGATGTTCGGCGCGTACAACGATGCGCGACTCCGGGAACTGGCACTCTCCGCGGATGGGACGACCGT
>DASWGO010000161.1:0-5212 GCA_036393695.1 Thermoplasmata archaeon | reverse complement strand
CTCGGTGAATTCCGACGGGGCCGAATGGAAATCGAGCGGGAAATCAGCACGGAACTGTCGACGATGGACGCGCGCGACATGCGGATGCGCGTCGAGAAAGCCGCGGGCGCGCTTGGCGTGTCTTCAGGTGGCCGGAGCGAGATTCAGTTGAAGCTCGACATCGCGCGCGCGGTTGACAAAGCTCAGGACGAACAGGTCGTTTCCGCGGCGCAGGCGATGGGCGTCTACAGTTCCGGCTCGGACGTCACCCGCCTGAAGGAACAGATCATCAAAGCGCTCAACGTGTGACGGTTTTCTCCCGGTGTCTCCGGGTCGCACGTTACCTTTATCCCGAGTGAGAGTCTACCCGCGCCCGTCCCCGGAGCAGGGCCCATGGCGAGCCTCGATTATGCGTATCGCCGACTCGTGAACACCCTCGGGCCCGAACGCGTTGCGCGCTCCGAATTCGAGCGGATGGTGTACAGCCACGACTTCGCATCGCTCCCGAAAGTCGCGCTCCTCCAATGGAAGCTGTACCCGGATTTTGTCGCCCTGCCGCAGACGACCGAGGAGGTCGCGGCCCTCGTCAAACTGAGCGACGAGAGCTTGCTCCAGATCACCCCGCGAGGCGGCGGGACCGGATGGTACGGCGGCTCCGTACCGAACCGCGGTGGCGTCCTGGTCGACATGCGGAAGATGAACCACATCATTGCGTTCGACCCCGATGGCCGGACGGTCACCGTCGAAGCGGGTGCGACCTGGAAAGACCTCGAGGATTTCGTCGAATCGAAAGGGTTCGCCCTTCCGATCGTCCCCGTGAACGCGATCGGGAGCACGGTGGGCGGCGGGATCAACTCCGGAAGCACCGGATTCGGCGCTCCCCGTGGCGGTAGCCTCCGGGACGCGATCGCCAGGCTCCTGGTGGTCCTGCCGGACGGGAGCCTGCTCAAGACGGCCTCCGAAGCGGACGCGGACGGCCACCTCGCGAACCTCACTCCTCTGTTCTTCGGCGCGGAAGGAACGCTGGGCATCATCACGGAGGCGACCCTCCGGGTCGTCCCGAAACCGGAGTCGTCGAAGGCAACCGCGTACGCCTTCCCCTCGCTCGCGGCATCGGCGCGATTCTTGAAGGAAATCGTCGACAACGCCCTCGTCCCATACCATGCCGCGCTCGCAAGTCGGGACCACTTCGTTTTCGAGAGGGCCCTCCGTCCGGACAGCCCGGATCCCGCGGACATCGCCCTCGTCGCCCTCCAAGGATCGAAGGACGACGTCGCCGACCAAGAGCGGACCGTCGACGGGCTCGCGGCGAAAGAGAACGGCGCGAAACTCGTCCCGGCGCTCACCGATCAACTCTGGAAGGATCGGTACAACAATTACAGTGCCCGCCGTCTGAGTCGCGGACTCGTCACCTCGTACAACCTCATCCCCGTGAATCGATTGCCCGAGGCCGCCGATCGAGCGGTGGAGATCCGGGACAAGCTCAAACTGAACGGCGCGGTCCAGGCGTTCCTCGTCGACAGCACGACCGCCGCGCTCGTGCCGTATGTGCTGATGGACGACACGCGTCCGTCCGGCGGCACCGCGCTCGGGTTCGTGAAGCGCATGGGCGACGCGGCATTCAAGATGGACGGTCACTCGATGGGGCTCGGCCTGTTCCTCGTCTTCAACCTGCGGAAGATGCACGGTCGCGCGACGTCGTTCATCTCGGCGGTCAAAGTCGTGTTCGACCCCCGGAAGAAAATCAACGGAGGCAAGACGCTCGAGGTCTGGACGAAGTACCCGTGGCCCGGCCTCCGTGCGATCCCGCCGCCCGGAATGGCGGTGGGCCTGGAGATCGCCGCGGTCCTGCGGCGGGCGAAGCCGACCCGGGATCGCTTCGTCCGCGCGTACGAACACGCCAAGGAGGAATGACGTGGGCCTCCTCCGAGACTGGCACTACATCGAGAAGGCCGTCCAGATCCCCGCGCTGTCGGAAGTGATTCGGGAGACGCTCATCCGCGCGCTCTTCGTCCGGGACGACCGAGTCCTCCCCAAAGATCTGATCGCCGACCTGAACCGCGTGCCGCCCGTGACCGTCAAGGTGAAGGACGACGGCGAGGTCCGCAAACTCGTCCGGGTCTTGAACGGCCAGGAGAGCACGGTCAGCCTCGGACTCTCCGCGGAGGACTACCACTACTTCCGGACACAGCTCGGGGTCGGACGCACCCGCGAGTTCGGGACCGTGGTTCGGCCGCGGACCCTCCTCACGTACGACTGGATCGTGCCGGAGCAGCGCGGCGTGCAGCTCGACTTCACCGGCTACGCCGGGATCGAGTTCGGCGACGCCCACCGGGCCATCGCGCAGGTGGGGGCGACGTGGAAGCAGCTCTACGATGACGGCCTCGCGAAAGGCCACGTGGTGCCCTTCGTGCCCACCGTTCCCCTCGATTTCGCGATCGGCGACGGGTTGTACGGCGATGCGCCGTTCGCTTCGTATCGGGGCGAGTTCGCGTCCCACGTGAATGCCCTGCGGACCATTTCTCCGTTCGGACACCGAGCGCGCCTCGGGTTCGAAGAGGTGGCGAACAACGGCACCGCGTACGACCTCCTGCACGCGACGGTCCCGCTCGCGGCGGAGTTCTTCATCCCGATCGCTGTTGCCTTGCGCCTGGAGGCGAAGCCGGCGGCGCGCAAGACCGTGACGTACGCATACGACGACGGGTCGAAACTGGCGGTCGCGCTGGACAAGCTGAGCCGGACGAGCCAGAACCCGGTCTGGGTGCACGTGACCGACGCCGTCGCCTCGAAAATCCTCCGGCCTGCATCCGTTGCGGACCCGTTCACGGTGCAAGTGTCCGTGGGCGGGACAGCAGGCGGAATGGCCGTGAAAGAAAAGGCGATCGACGCCGCGATGGCCGGCTTCACATCGAAGAACGGAGAGGTCCCGAATCCGTTCGATGTGCCCGCCACAGCCTACAGGAAGACGGCCGACACCGTCACCCGATCCCTCTTCGTCGGCGAGGTCCGGTTACCCGCGAAGTCCGTCGGGGATTTTGTCGCGAAGACCCGGGCGTTCGGGGATCAGAGCGCCGCGAAGGCCGGCATCTACGCGAGCCTTCGCGCCACGGGGACCGTGTCGACGTTCCCGTTCTTCGCCGCCCCGAAGGACCGATCGAAGGTGTACGACCTCTCGAAGGGCGTGCGCGCGATCGCGGCCAAGACCCCCGGAGCCGTGTTCACGTCCCGGCTTGCTCATCTCTGGGAAGAGGGGGCCCACTTCATGCGACGGATGGCCTTCCTGCGCTCTCTGAAACTGACGATCGACACCGCGCACGTCGCCCAGCCGCTCGTCTCGCCCTGAGAAGTCACATCTGCGGCGCGCCGCACTTCGGGCAGATCGCCTGGCTTTGTTCCAGGGACGAGCGGCACGCGATGCAGACCCCGGTCTTAATCCGGATCGGGAGCATCGAGACGAACACGCCGAGCGGGACGAACACCAACGTGAACAGGTACTGCCCGGTCACGATGCCCTCGAGTCCGATCGCGACGAGGAAGACGCCCGCGATCTTCATGATCACGATCAGCCGCTGGACCCGCGGAAGGTTCTTGATCGTCTGGATCTCCTGCTTGTACGTCAGCCGAGGCGCCTTGCGCGCCCTCAGCGTCACCGGAGGCGAGGCGCTGTCCGTCACGCCTCATCGCCTTCGTGCGCTTCTTCTTCGTCGGAGGGTTCCTCGGGTGGCTCCTCCGATTCCTCCTCGATTTTCGGTTCTGGCTTCGGAGGGGGAGGCTTCGGGGCGGGTGCCTCGGCCACGGGCGGCGGGGCAGCGCCCTTCGTCTCCTGAATCGGGGCGACCGGTTTCGGAGCCGAGGCGGGCGCGGGCGCGGTGGGCTTGGCGGCCGCTGGAGCCACGGCGAGGGGCCTCGGGGCCGGCGGCGCGGGGGGCGTCGTCGACACCACGCGCCCATCCTTCACCTCGAACCCGTGCTTCGTGACCATCGTGATCGCGTCCACCGGGCAGACAATCGCGCACTTCTCGCAGCCGACGCAGTTCTCCTCGATGATGATGGCCTTCCTCGACGTGTACGAATATTCCGGAAGGGCAAACTTCCGGTCCACCATGCCGATCGATTCGAACGCGCAGTTGTCGAAGCAGTGCGTGCAACCCATGCAGATTTCCTCATCGACGACCGCGAGCGTGCCGCGGCCGCGGATGTACTCCTGCGTCCGGACCTTGAATCCCTGTTTGTACCGGTCCTTCGCGAGCTGCAGGTTCATCTGCCGGACGGTGCGGTAGTACGCCGTCAGAGGATCCGTCGGCGGTTGCACGGTCGGAGCGAGCGCGGGCTTCGCGGCCGTCGCCGGCGAGGTCGCCATCCGTCACCCTCTCCGGCCGGGGAGGGGTGGCTCCTTCCGTTTCTGGTCGATGTTGCTTCCGGTGGGCCACTCACCCGGGAGCCGCTCTGCGAGGAACTGGGTGATGTCCATCACCTTGAATCCGTACCGCTCCTCGCCGGGCTTCCACTTGTTCTCGTGGTGGAGGCAGCCGAAGTGGGTGAGGCACTTCGGGCATGCGACCAACAGATAGTCCGCGTCGACGTCTGTCGCCTCGTCCATCCGCTTCGCCGTCAAGCCTTTCGTCTTGTCGTTGCAATACATCATCTGGGCGACGCCGCAACACTGCGCGTCCGCGCGGAACGTCTTCAGCTCGACGAGCTCCGCGTTGTCGACGCGCTTCACGAGCTCCCGCGGTTCCTCGTACACCGGGTCGATCGGCATCTGCCGCCCGGAGCGGCACGGATCCTGGAAGGCGACCCGGATCTTCTTCGCGGTGTCGGGCTGCGGCGGAATGCGTAGGCCGCGTTCGTACAGGAACTGGGTGATGTGGACCACCCGGACGCCATCCAGCTTGTAGTCGAGCTTGAACGTCCGGTAGCCCTCGGCGCACGACGTGATGAACGTCTTCACGCCGAGCATCTTGATGATTTTCGTGTTGTACTCCCGCATCCGTTCGAAGACGTCGACCTTGCCTTGCCAGAGTTGGTCGTGTCCGCAACACTTCATGAACGAGCGGTCCAAGATCATCGGCTGGATGCCGACTGCGCGCAAGAGTTTGACCGAGGAGTCGAAGATGATCCCGTGATTCGTGTCGCCGTAGTTCATGTGCGAGAACTGCATCTCGACGTCGTAGTAGTCGACGCAGCCCGGATAGTATGCGAACTCGGACTTGTGTTCGACCTTAATCTCGGG
>DASWGO010000160.1:0-8039 GCA_036393695.1 Thermoplasmata archaeon | reverse complement strand
CGCTTCACCATCGATCGCGCACCCGGTCCGAAGGATAAAATCCTTCCCGGGCGACGAACCTTTAACTAGACTCGGTCGGTTACGCGCGGGGGACTCTCGTGCGCGACCGCGTGCGGCGTATTTTCCGGAATGTCAACGACGGACTCGACCTCATCGTCTTCCTGAACTCGACGGAGCCGCACATCGACCGGTCCTTCTTCTACGCCACCGGCTTGACGGACGGGCTGTTCGAAGGCTGCGGCGCATGGCTCACGCCGGACGGAGGCTGCGAGATCACGACCTCCAAACTAGAGGAGGAGGCGGCGAAGAAGAGCGGCCTGCCCCTCCGCGTGTTCCAGACCCGCGACGAGTCGACCGCCCGGATGAAGGCGGCGCTGAAGGGCCACCGGAAGGTCGGCATCAACGCGGCTGAGCTGACGCACGCCGCCTTCCAGCGGCTGCAGAAGGTCGCGTCCAAATCCACCCGGTTCGTCGACGTCTCCGAGCCGGTCATGAAGACCCGGCTCGTGAAGGACGCGCAGGAGATCGAGCGAATCCAGAGGGCGTGCGACATCGCCACGAAGTCCCTCGAGGAGACCTTGCCATTCGTCCGGTCGGGCGTCACGGAAGCCGAGGTGGCCTCGGAGCTCGTCTACCGGATGCAGAAGAACGGGGCCACGGGTCCGTCGTTTCACACGATCGTGGGCTCCGGCCCGAACGGAGCTGAGCCGCACTATACGGCCGGGGAGCGAAAGATCGAGCGCGGGGACATGATCGTGATCGACTTCGGCGCGATGTACCACATGTACTGCTCCGATGTCACGAGGACCGTCGTCGTCGGCGCGGCGTCCGAGGAGCAGAGCCGGATGCACGACACGGTCGCGCGGGCCCAAGCGGCCGCCCTCGCGAAGATGAAGCCCGGCTCGACTGGGAAATCGGTCGACGCGGCGGCGAGGAACCTCATCGACCGGACGAAATATAAGGGGCGGTTCATCCACGGACTCGGGCATTCGATCGGCCTCGCGGTCCACGACGGCGGGGCCCTGAACGCGTCGAGCGACCTCGTGCTCCGGCCCAACATGGTCTTCACGGACGAACCGGGAGTCTACGTCCCCGGATTCGGGGGCGTGCGGATCGAGGACGACGTCCTCATCACGAAGAAAGGTCCCCGCTACATGAGCACCGCGCCGCGGGGCCTCTTGGAGCTCTGACGGCCTTCAGGTATGCGGTTCGTCGCGCAGCTCGCGGGCGAGGATGCTCATTCGCATCACGTTGACGAAGCGCCCGTCTTTGTAGATGTCCTCGCGGTGGACGCCCTCTCGCTGGAATCCCAGTCGTTCGTACGTCCGGAGGGCCCGGGTGTTGTACTCCAGTACGTCGAGCGAGATCTTGTTGAGACCGAGCGCGTCGAAGCCGTACCGCAGGACGACCCGCATCGCCTCGGTGCCGTACCCTTGGGACCAGAACGACGGCTCGCCGATGACGATCCCGACCTCCGCCTTCCGGTGGACGCGGTCAATCTTGTGCAGCCCCAGATTTCCGACGTGCTGGCCTTCGACCTCGATCGCGAAGATCTGCTCGTCCGTCCGCCGTTCGGAGTCGCGGAACCATCGCTCCTCCTCGGCCATCGTCACCGGCGCATCGCGGCCGAGGAACCGGATGATCTGCGGATCCGAGAACCATTTCACGCAACGCCGGAGGTCCGACGACGCGAGGGGCCGGAGGAGGATCCGCTCGCCGCGCAACACCCGACGGGCTTCCAACACGGCCTCCGCACGCGGGCGACGTCCTAAAGACCTTTGCCCGTCACAGATTCGATAGGGCCAAGGTCGTCCGGGTGACCCCGCCGTCGTCGTCTCGGACCGTCAGCGTGACCGTGGACGAGCCGCCGGGACAATACCCGTGGACGGCGGTCGCGTTGACATCGAACGGCGCGGTTCCTCCCTGGCTCTGAGGTGGATCCGGACTCACGCCGTTGTTCCAGAATGTCTCCCGAACGCTCGTTCCGTCTCCGAACTCCCACGTCGCGGTGAGATCGTCGCTCCCGGCATCGTGAAGGCTTGCGCGGAATGTGATCCCGCTCCGGACGAAGAACGAAGCGAGGTCCGACAAGGTCCAGATCCACGTCGTCGGGTGCCGGATATTGAAGTTGTGGAACATCCGCTTCTCCTGGCCGTCGGGGAAGACGACGACAATCCATGCGGGGTTGTCTCCACCCAGTTGGCCGTTCACGCGGTCGTTGAGCGGAGTGTATGCCAGCGTCGCGGTGACGTGTTCCCGGAGGGAGAACGTCAGGACGTCGGTCGTCGCCGCTTGTTTCGACGGGCTCCCGGGTTTCCGCATGAGATCCAGGGATGTGAGGACCCCGGTGTCCGAGTCGACGGTGAAGGAGAGATCATGCCATTTCTCACCGGCGATTTCGATTCGGAACGCCGCCTGAGCGACGGCGTCGAGTCGTCCGATCTCGGGCGGCCGGTTCGCGATTGTCACGGCAGCCGCGGCCGAGGCGACGTGCGCTCCATCGGAGACCTCGACGACGGCGACCCCGGAGAAATCGTCCGTGTAGAGTGCTTCTGCGGTCGGCGAGGATGACCATGGGGTGTCAAACGTCCCGTTGCCCGTGAAGTCCCATCGGAACTGGAGCGGATCGCCTTCAGGGTCCGTCGAAGCGCTCGCATTGAGCAAGATCGTGTCGCTCTCCTTTCCGGCATAGGGGCCGCCGGCGTCCGGATGCGGCGTGCCCACCGAGACGACGTCTACGATCGGGGGCGCGGAGGCCGCATCGGCGACTCCGTCGCGGTCCATGTCGGATTGCGCCCGCGGCAACCCTACCCGCCCTGCGGCCAGGGCGGGCGCCACGAGCGTATACGACCGGGTCAACGGTTCGTACGCGGACGGATATTGCGGGTCCTCCGAGCTGCCCTCCAGTGCCGCGCGCAGGTCGACGTTCCATCGCAACGTCCGCGAGCCATCATCGTGGCTGACGACTTCGTCGGGCGCGACCGAGTAACTCCCCTCCTCCACATTCCAACCCGCAGGCACGGTGTCCTCCAGTACGCCGTGGGTCACGTTCACATCGTTCGTGATCGTGTCCTCGAACGTGTACACGGCGATGTTCGTCGCATCGATCGTGACGTGAATCTTCTGGCCGGCCGCTCCGTCGATCTGGGTCCAGAGCGGCTCCTTGCCGACGACCACTGTCGGGTTCGAGCGCAAGTACGTCCAGAAGTCGGTCTGCGTGTTCGCGTTCGGCCCTCCGTGATGTTCGTTCGCCAAGACGGGACGCAACGCGAACGGCAACGTCTCTCCGCCGATCCGGTACGGGATCTCCGCCTGGGTGAATTGGAATTCCTCGGAACACCACCAAGCGGGATGGGGGAGGAAGTCCTGGACGACCAGGTCTCCGTACGAATAGAGGAGAGAGCCGTGCGCCGGAACCGTCTGTGTCGTCAAGACCGCATCTTGCGTCGTGCCGAGTGGATCCGGCGACGGGTTCTCCAGCGGATGCGGGCTCATCAAGACGGCCTCTTCGGACACGTCCACCGGGACGTCCGCCGCATTCTCGAGGCGAATCCCGACCTGCGAGGTGACCGTGAGTCCGTTGCGGATGTACGTCTCGTTCACCACCGTCGCCGTCATGAGGCTGCGACCCGCCGCTTCCCAGAAGCTCATCGCGTCCGCCTGGAGGTGGCCTGTCGGTCGGCCGAGTTGCAGCGAGCCGACCACGACGAGTGCCCCAACGAGGAGAATTACGACTGTACCCTTCGGCGAAAAGACTCTCATCCCGCCCCGATCCGCTCTGTTAATCGAACATATGAAATCGAGTTTGCTTAAGGGTGCCGGCACAATTCTCAGATGTTTCGCGGCGTGATTTTCAATCGTGATAAGATCGTCTGGAACGACCAAAATCGCCGCGACGATGCCTTGAAGTCGCCTCCGGCCCTCCCTCGGCCGTGCTCGTCTACGATCCTCGGTTCCTCTACCACGTATCCTCGCCCCTCCATGTGGAGCGGCCGGATCGCCTCCGGTCCATTGTTTCCCACCTGGAACGAGCCGGCCTGTTCACCGACGTCGAGGGGGCGCCCCCTGCGACGGTCGCGGAAGTGAAACGGGTCCATCGGGAAACGTATGTCGAATACTTCCAGAACCTCGGCGAAGGGCTGCTCGATCCCGAGACGGCCGTGCACCCGGGGACGTTCGACCTCGCGCTCCTTGCGGCGGGGGCGGTCCTTCAGGGGACGCGATCCGCCGCACGGGACGGCCGACCGACCCTCGCTCTCGTACGACCTCCGGGCCATCACGCGGGCCCCGACTACGGAGGCGGCTTCTGCTACCTGAACAACGTCGCTGTCGCGGCCGCGGACCAGGTGGCCGAGGGAAGGCGCGTCGCGATCCTGGACTACGACGCCCATCACGGGAACGGAACGCGCGACATCTTCGCCGACAGCGCGTCCGTCTTGTATCTCTCCACGCACGAGTACGGAATCTACCCGGGCACGGGTCCCGCCGAGGACGTCGGGACGGGAGAAGGCCGCGGATTCACCGTGAATATCCCATTCTCGGCGGGGTGTGGGGACGCTTCGTACCTCGTCGCTCATGATCGGATCGTCGAGCCGCTCGTCGAGCAGTTCCGGCCGGATCTGATCCTCGTGAGCCTCGGGATCGATGCGCACTACCGCGACCCGCTCACGTCGCTCGTCCTGTCTTCCCCTGGATACGTCGAACTCATGACCCGGAGCGCGGCCCTCGCGACCCGCCTCTGCGGGAGCCGATTCGCCGTGGCCCTGGAAGGCGGATATCATCTCGATGCGCTGGGCGAGGTGATCGCCGGCATCGTCGCCCGCCTCCGCGGACGATCGATTCCGCTGGCGCTTTCCGAGATCCTCGATGAAACGGGTCGCGGAGGTCCCGCCATCGAGGCGACGATTCGAGCCCATCGTCCATTCTGGAACCTACGTTGACTGGTGGTGCCGCTTCCGCTCCGTGACCTTGCGCTCCTTCTCTTTGACGATTCGCTTGTAGAGCGTGTCCAGGAGTTTCGTCAGGGTGACCCGGAGGTCCCAGTCGAACTCATGCGCGTAGTAGATCCGGTGGCTTGTCGTGAAGCGCGCCCGAAGGGAATACTTCCAGCGGTCGCCCTCCGGCTTGTACTTCTGGAAGTGGATCGTGAGGGTTCGCGGCTGCACCAGCGGCGCGATCCGACGCATCTCCTTCTGGATGACGGCGTAGATCTCGTCGTACGTGTCCTTCGGCTCGTCCTCGAGCCCGCCGATCTCCACGAAGAGCTGCTCCCGCTCCCGGAGGCCCGCGAGGAACTGCATGAGGTCCTGCGACGTGATGATCCCCACGGGCTCATCTCTCTCCGTCACGATCATCGAGGAGACGTGATGCTTCGCCATTAGCTCCGCCGCTCGATGCACCTCTGCGTCGGGCCCGACGGTGAGCGGCGGGTAACGCATGACGCTTTTCACTTCGATGACGGCCTTCTCCTCGCGGCCCGCGCGGTCTCCGTACTGCTCGCGGACTTTCGGGCGGGCGAACAGGTCGACGACGTCCTTCAGCCCGACCACGCCCCTCAGATGGCGGTGCTTGTCGACGACCGGCACGGAGCGTTCGCCGAGGGACCGCATGATCTGCACGGCGTGCTCGACCGTGTCGTCCTCCGCCACGGCCTGCGGGTTCGGTGTCATGAAGTCCCGCACGATGACGCCCTCCAGGGCCCGCGTCTCGACGAGGGCGCGGACGATGTCTGATCGGGAGATGATCCCGACGAGGGCCTTCCCCTTGACGACGGGGATCGCACGGAACCCGGCCGAGATCATCTTCTCCGCGGCTTCGGGAAGCGGGGTCTCCGGACTGATTTCCGGGGGGATTTCGAGGACCGTTGATACTTTCGTGGCCGGGGGGAGATTGCGTCGCCGCATCAGCTCGCGCATCGTGACGACGCCGACGAGCTTCTTGCGTTCGATGACCGGGAGTTCGTGGATGTCGTTCGATTTCATCTTGCCGAGGACCTCCCCGAGCGTCTCGTCCGGGCTCGCGGTCACGAGGTCCGTGGACATGAAGTCGAACACCCGGAGGTCCTGGATTTTGTTCCGCTTCATGGAAGAACCCGCCCGCCGGGAGAGAGCGATAGCGGGCTGGCGTATAAGAAAAGTGCGGCGACCCGTTCCCGAAACCGGCGAAACCCGAACTCGAGAGAGAGAGCTGCCGGCAAGACCTAGAACGGCTGCCGCGGCTACGGCTTGCGGGCTTCGATGATGAAGCGGCTCTCGGTGAGCGCGAGGCCGTCCGGTGTCGTGAGCCGCTCCTCGACTCGGCGAAGCGGGGCGAGATCTCGCCCTAGTGGATTAAAATCAGGGATCGTCCAAGGCGAGACGCAGAGCAGATAGACGAGCTCGCCGAGTCCGCGGTACGCCACGCGGATGTCACGCGTTTCGGCTCGAGCGACGATCATTCCCGCTCGCCGGAATCCCCGCACATATCGATCCAGGAGCGGGCCGAAGTCTTGCATCCGGGGGAGGAACGGTCGCAGTTCATTCCACTCGTTGCGGCCAATTTGCTGCGTGTAGACCGTTCCTCCCGGTGCGAGGACTCGATGGATCTCGTCGGGATCCATCTCCTCGTGCCGATCGAGGACGAGGTCGAACGCATCATCCTGAAACGGGAGGCGGAGGCTGTGGGCGCGAACCACCTCGATCCGCAGATCCGACAGCGCTCGTTTGGCAATCGGCGCGTTCACGGCCCACGGCTCCGAGGCGACCGCACGTCCGCGGTATGCGTCGCAAAGTTCTGCGAACAGTTCGCCTCCACCCGTTCCCACGTCGAGCGTATACGAGGCGCGTGCCAGGAGCTTCTTCGCCCGTCGTTTGTAATCCCACGGCAGCCCGGGTCCGATTCGCTTCGGCGAAACGCGCTCAAGATTCCATCCGACGAACGTCCGGGCGCGTTCGACGTACGGTCGGAGGCGATCGACGGATTCCGAATCCGCCTCTCGAGCGGCTCCCGGCATCGTCTGGTCGAATCGCCAGTCGCCACGATAAAGTTCTTTCTCGTCGTCTCGTTTCGCTTCGCGGTGAAAGTTCGCGCGGTCGTCGTCTTTCTCGGACGCGTGCAAGGAGTCAACTTTCGAGCGTATTGCGCGGAGAAGGCGGAGTCGCTGGGACTTGACGGGTACGTCGAGAACCGATGGGATGGAAGCGTGGAGGCGGTCTTCGAAGGCGATCGGTCCATGATTGAGACGTGCATCGAGTGGAACAAGACGTCCCAGCCCTACGCGAGGGTCGAATCGGTCGAGGTGTCTTGGTCCGATCCGAAGGGAGAATTCCGCGGTTTTCGTGTCCGGCGATAGCGGAGACGAGGAAGCGGAAACTCGGCATCACAAACTGGCACGGTGCGATTAGTTGATCTGGATGCGGTAGGTCCTTTCCGGCAAATCGTGGTGGATCGACCAAGCCTGCTCGGTTGTGAGCGACCCTCTCTCCAGCCAGGCCTTGGTCTTCTTCGGTACGGTCGCAGGTCCCAAGACGGCCCCGGGTCGGCGTGGATCGTCGATGTAATCGGTTTCCAGGAGGAATCGGGGGCCGCCTTTGAGGGCTTGAGACACGAGTTCTTCCTTCGCCAGAATCGATGGCACGAGTCCCGCGGTGTCCTCACGTCGCGTGAACGGCGTCGAATGATGCTTCACGACGTACTGGGGGTCGAGCCCCGCCCTCGCTGCCATTGCCGCGAACTCTGCAAACGTCGTCGGGGTCGGGTCCTCGGTATGCAAGACGACCGCGCATTCGAGGCTCTTGGCCTGAGCCATCGCATACCCGACGAGGTCGTTGCATGCCTGGACGATATCCGCGTTGACGGGAAAATGCGGTCTCCCGATTTCGCCGAAGGCGACGGCCCTTTGATCACGTACATGGTTCGCCGCGAGGTCAATCGCACGCTTCATCGCATCCACCGCAGCCCCGTGGCCGAGCGTTTGCCGCAGGTCGATGAACTCGACGGGATACGGCCCAAGCGCGACGAACACCTGGAGGTGAGTGGCCGCACGGACGGCATCGGCCATC
>DASWGO010000159.1:0-3005 GCA_036393695.1 Thermoplasmata archaeon | reverse complement strand
TCATTCCGCCGCAGCGGCTCACCCGGCCCGGGTGATTCGTTGGACCGCCTCGAGGTTCTCAGGGTGCGCCTCGAAGTACTTTCGGACGGGAGCGAGTTCCTGGTTCAGGCCCGCGGCGACGCCCTCCTTCAGGTCCTTCGGGTGGAGTTCGCCGATCGTGTACGCCTTCGCGAGCTCGTTGAACGACTCGTAGACGACGTCGCCGCCGAACTTCGAATCCCGGGGGATCATCAATTTCCCGCGGTGCGGGAAGAGGATGAGCCGCGCAATCTCGAGGACCGGATTGCCGACCGGCTCCTTTGCCGGGCAGAACGCCTTCCCGATTTTCCGTTCGAGGTCCCGCGGGCCGTCGTTCAGGAGGATGCTCGCGTCCGGTCGGGACTTCGACATCTTCCCGGCGACGAGGTCCATGCGACCGCCGCCGTCGAGGGCCGGCAAGAGGGGCGTGTGGAGCGCGACGACCGGCTTCCACCCGAGCTTCGGGGCCACGTCGCGGTACAGCATGTGCGCGTGCCGCTGGTCCATGCCGCCGAGCGCGAGGTCCAGGTCCATCCAGTGGATGTCGGCGACCTGCATCGCCGGGTAAATGAGCTTCGAGGCATCGAGGTCCGCCTCCTCCTCCTTCCTGCCCATAATTGTGAGCGCCCGCCGGATCCGGGCGACCGTCGAGGCTTTCGAGGCCTGGATCACGTTCTGCCAGTATTCCGGGTGGCGAACGAATTCGTTCGCGTACAGGTACTCGACGGTGTCCGGCACGCCGACCGCCCGGAAGCCGTCCTTGAAGTACTCCGCGCAGATGCGCAGGTTCTCGAGGTTCCGCCCGAGTTTGTCGTTGATGTACGCATGCCAATCCGCTAGGAAGATGATCGCGTGAAAGCCGGCGCGGATCAGGTCGCCGACCTTCGATCCGATGACGAACGCGGTGCCGATGTGCATCAGCCCGGACGGCTCGAGTCCCACGTACGCCCGTGGGGTGCCGGTTCGATCGAGGAGCGTCCGCAACTCCTCGCGGGTGACGACTTCCTCGGAGCCGCGCAAGACGGTCTGGAGTCGGTCCTCCGGGGCCACAAACCACCGAACCTACCCAAACAGGATAAAGGTTTCAATTCGCGCGCACGAAGGTTGCGGAAATCCGACAATGGCCTTAAGTCGGGGAGCGGGCATCCTGCCCCGGGGATATGGTATGTGGGGGTTTGTGAGCCTGCTCGACCTCGGTTCGGTGACCGCGCTCCAGGGCGCCGATCTCGTCGGCGCCGCCGTCGGCGCGTTCGTCTTCGTCATCATCGTCCTCATCCTTCTCTTCGCCAGCCTAAAGGTCGTCAAGGAGTACGAACGGATCGTGAACTTCCGCCTCGGAAAGGCCCAGGCGGAGAAGGGGCCCGGGATTGTCGTTGTGATTCCGGGGATCGACAAGCCAGTCCGCGTGGACTTGAGGGAACGATTCCTGACGATCCCGCACCAGACGTGCATCACAAAGGACAACGCCCCGGTGGACGTCGATTTCATCGTGTACTTCAAGGTCGCGAGCGCAGCGGATTCCGTGATCCGGGTGAACAACTTCGAGGGAGCCGCGATGGGGATCGCGACGACGACGCTCCGCGCCGTCGTCGGCGATATCATCCTCGACGAGGTGCTGTCGAAGCGCGAGGAGATCAACGCACTCCTCCGCACGAAGCTCGACGAGGTCACGACCCGTTGGGGCGTCAAAGTGACGAACGTCGAGATCCGGGAGATCCTGCCGCCGAAGAACGTCACGGACGCAATGATCCTCCAGATGTCCGCCGAGCGGAGCCGACGGGCCGTCGTCATCGAAGCCGACGGGAGGAAGACCGCGACGGTCACCATCGCGGAAGGGGACAAGCAGTCCGCTGTCCTCCGTGCGGAAGGCGGGAGACAAGCCGCGATCTTGAACGCCGAGGGCTACGCTCAGGCGCTCTCGACGATCTTCGGAGCCGCGAAGGGTGTGGACGAGAAGACGCTCATGCTCCAGTATCTGGACGCCCTCAAGGCGCTCGGGAACAGCCCGGCCACGAAGTTCATCTTGCCCCTCGAGTTCACGGAGCTCATCCGGCCGTTCCGGAGCGTGCTCGCTTCGGCGGCGGAGGGAGCCGCGAGAGGGGATGACAAGTAAGAGTCCGGACCTGCCGGTATCGAGTCTCCTCGATCGGCTCTTCCTCTACGGCATCCGCTCCCTCCTCGTCGTCCTGGCCGTCGTCGCCTTCGGCATCTTCCTGATCGCCCACGGATGGCTCGTGAGCCGGTTCGACTACCTGGCGTCGGGCATCCTGATCATCATGATCGGCGTGGGATTGGCCTTCGCGTTTCAGCAGACGACGACGAAGGTCATCACGCAGCGTTACTTCTCCGGCGACACGCTGGTCGGCAAGACCGGCCGCGCCGTCGTGCCGATGAAGGCAACCGCGAAAGGGGTCGTGCAAGTCGAGCACGAATCGTGGAGCGCGGTCGCAGAGGACGACATCGCCCGCGGGGAGCCGGTCATCGTGACCGCGGTCGATCCGGACAACGTCACCCTCAAAGTTCGGAAGCACCGGACTTGAACGCGTGACCTACGGCGAAGAAGGAGGCGCCGCGGAGGGTTCGCTCGACTTCGGAGGTTCGGGTCCTTCCGGTGTGGCAACCGTGACCTGGATTTTTCCGTCACCGTACCCGGTGACGCGGATCAAGGTGCCTTTCGCGATGAACTGATCCGACTGCGCCGTCCAGTCCTCAGCTCCGACGTTGGCGACGCCATCCTTTCCCGGGACCAGGTCCGTCGCGGCGCGCCCGGTCATGTTGACGATCCTCGTGGGATCGATGAGCTTCGGTTGAGCCATGAGCGCCTTTCGGATCCGCGTGAGGTACAGGAACGCGACCACGAGGGCGGCGCCCGTGCCTCCCAGGATGACGTACTGCGTGACCCCGTACGGGGAGGGGGAGTACTCGACATTGTATGCAAGGAGGTAGGTGCCCGCGAGCCCGAGGACGATGCCCGTGATCGCGAAGAG
>DASWGO010000158.1:0-3784 GCA_036393695.1 Thermoplasmata archaeon | reverse complement strand
CTACACATCCTGCCTCCGGAACGCGTACATCTTCTTCGAGAACGGCAAGCTCCGCGCCCGCTTCCAGCTGGCGACGGGCCAGGTCAAGGACTTCGGGGGCGACTGGAACGGCCTCGACCTGATGAAGCAGTGAGATCGCGCACATCCCGATTCTTCCCATCCCCCCTTTTTCTGTTTCCCGGTCGAGCGCGTGCGCTGGGACGGGACCTTGAAATCGTTATCATGTATCGCACCGGAGAACCACGGCGTCGCGTTTCATAGTCTCGCCGCGCCCTCGAGTCGCCGCGGGACCTTGAAGATCCAGTTCCACAAGATTCTGTCGGAAGGAAGGAGCGTCCGGTACGACCCAGACCCGGACGACGGTGTCCTCCACCTCAGCGTCATCGTGACCGAGGACGAAGTGCGCCGGAACCGCGCGAAACGGGCCCAGTAATCGGCCCCTCCGGCGGGGACGCCTCTGTTATTCCCATGCGGCCGCTTTGCGTTGCGAGTGGGTCGACGAGGCGACTGCCCCGGCCGTTAGCGATTTAATACGGTTGTCGCGTTTCAGTCGCGCGATGGCGGGAACCGAGGCGCTCTTCCAGCAGCTCACGATCCTGCTCGTCCTCGCGACCCTGAGCCATTTCACGATCAAGCGGTTCCGGCAGCCGACGATCGTCGGCGAAATCGTGCTCGGCATTCTCCTGGGGCCGAGCGTCCTCGGCTTCTACTTCAACGTGACCCTGTTCGACCCGGCCCTCGTGGCAAGCTTCGCGAGTCTGGGCGCCATCTTCCTCCTCTTCGTGATCGGACTGGAGACCGACTTCCGCACGATCTACACCCGCAAGAACATCTTCGTCGCGAGCGGCGGGGTCGCCCTCCCGCTGGTGTTCGGGTTTCTGACCGCCTTCTTCCTGGTGCCCGCGACCGACGTCGGCGTCAACGGGACGCAGTTCACGATGGCCCTCTTCGTCGGCGCGACGCTGACCGCCACGAGCACGGCGATCGCGGCGGCGGTCCTCCTCGATCTCGGCCTCATGCGGCGGCCGATCGCCCAGACGATCATGGGAGCGGCCGTCGTCGACGATATCCTGAGCCTGATCATCCTCTCGCTGGTCGTCGGAACGACTCGGGGCCAGCTCGACCCGGTGGCTCTGGGCATCCTCGTGGCGACCGCCCTGGCCTTCCTCGGCGTGGGCATGGCCGTCGGCCTGTATTTCTTCCGGAAAGTCGTCGTGCGCATCCAGGTCGAGGGCATGAAACTCGGGCTCAAGCACGGCGGTTTCATCATCGCGATGGCGATCACATTCCTCTACGCCTTCGTCGCGGAGGTGGTCGGGCTCTCGGCGATCGTCGGCGCGTTCCTCGCAGGGAGTCTGTTCGGGAGCACGCCCCTCCGGGAGGACTTCACCGAGGGCGCCGGTTACCTGGGAGCCGTCTTCACGCCGATCTTCTTCATCTCTCTCGGTCTGCAAGTGGACCTCCCGGCGGCCGTCGGGAGCTCGCAGCTCCTCCTCTTCGGCGTGGTCCTCACATTCCTCGCGATCGTCACGAAGGTCGTCGGTTGCGGGATCCCGGCGTGGCTCTCGAAGATGTCCCGCCACGAGGCCGCGTCCGTCGGCTGGGGCATGACACCTCGCGGCGAGGTCGGGCTGATCGTCGCCCTGTCGGCGCTGAACGCCGAAGTGATCCGGGATACGCTCTTCTCGGTGATCGTGGTCGTCATGGTCCTCGTGTCCGTCCTGCCGGCGCCGCTCTTCAAGCGATCGCTCGCGAACGTGGATCGGGATCGGCGGCAGGCGGAGTCCGCCGGGGCGGATCCTCCTTAGGCCCGCTCGACGAGTTTGCCGCGGACGACGTCGACTTTGAGCAACGTCTTGATCCGAAGGCCCAGCTCCTTCTCCATGCGGGCCTTCTCGCGGGTCTTCTCGAAGACAATGAGGATGTCCGCGATCTCGGCGCCCAGGGTTCGCATGGCTTTGACAATCGCCAAGAGAGTCCCGCCGGTCGAGATCACGTCGTCCACGAAGACGACGCGGTCGCCGCGATGGATGTTGTTGATGAACATGTCCGTCTTCGAGTACCCGGTCGTCTGCTTCAGGGAGACCTCTCCCGCCAAGCCATACTGACGCTTCCGGACGAAGACGTACGGTTTGTGGACGCGCATCGACAGCCCGGAGGCGAGCGGGAAGCCCATCGACTCGGCCGTGACGATCTTGTCGCAGCGGTTCCAGTCGCCGATCCGGACGAGCTCGGAGAGGACTTCGTCGAGGACCTCCGGGCGGCCCAGCGGGATTCCGTCCGTGATCGGATGGACGAAATACTCGTAGTCCCCGAAGCGCACGATCGGCGACTCGGCGAGGCTCGCGCGCAGGCGGTCGAGGGCCATCTCAGACCCTCGAGACGAGATCCCGTGCGACCCCCGCGGCCTTCTCGAGGACTTCCGCTTCGCCTCGCACCCGGCGACCCCGCATCAACACGACGCCATCGCAGATCGTCGTGTCCACGATGTTCCCGTGGGCGGAATAGACCCAGTTGCTGATGTCATCGTGGCGGGGCGTGAGCTCCGGCCGCCGCGGATCGACGAGGATGATGTCCGCGAGGCGGTCGACGCCGATGAGGCCGGCATCGACGCCGAGGGCCCGCGCACCTCCGAAGTTCGCGAGCTGGAACGCCTCGATTGCCGGCATGACGGTCGGATCGTGGTGCGCATACTTCTGCAGGAGCGCTGCGACCTTCATTGTCTCGAACATGTCGAGGTTGTTGTTGCTCGCCGCGCCGTCCGTCCCGAGGCCCATGACGACCGCGGCCTCCTTCATCGCGGCGTACGGCATCGCCTGTCCGGTCGAGAGCTTCATGTTCGAGGTCGGGCAGTGGGCCACCCGCGTACCGGTGCGCGCCAGGAGCTCGATCTCGGAGGGGTCGAGCCAGCAGCCATGGGCCGCGATGACGTCTTTCGCGAGGAACCCGAGGCCGTCGAGGTACTTCGCCGGTCGAACGCCCGTCTGCGTGACGCAGTCGTCGACCTCCCGCTTCGTCTCGGAGAGGTGGATGTGAATGAGGGAGCCGGTCTTGTCCGCGATTTCGCGGATCCGGAGGAGCGAGTCTTTCGACACCGTGTAGATCGCATGGGGGCCGAGCACCGGCGTGATGCGGTCCGTTTTCAACGCCTCGATCCGGCGGTTCACCTCGTCCGCGGTCCGCAGCTGCTTCGCGGCCCGTTCCGCGTCGTTCAAGTCCACGATGCCTTCGGCGAGGAACGCGCGGAGGCCCATCTCCTTCACCGCCTTCGCCGCCGCATCCATGTGGAAATACATGTCGTTGAAGGTCGTCGTGCCGGTCTTGATCATCTCGAGACAC
This sequence comes from Thermoplasmata archaeon, assembly GCA_036393695.1. Lineage (GTDB taxonomy): Archaea > Thermoplasmatota > Thermoplasmata > RBG-16-68-12 > RBG-16-68-12 > RBG-16-68-12. The sequence goes on along the minus strand of DASWGO010000158.1, from coordinate 445 downwards.
GCGAGCTTGGTGCCCCAGTACACGTCGTCGGGAGTGAGCTTCGCCTCGGCCGGCCAGATCTTCGTCTCCAGCCACGTCGACAGCTCGAGGTCATCGCCCCAGCCTCGGAACAGGGTCATCGCGGCGTGCGTGTGCAGGTTCACGAATCCCGGAAGCGCGATCTTTCCTTTCCCGTCGATCACCGTGTCCGCTTCGCGCTTCTTGCCGATCTCGGCGATCCGATTTCCTTCGATGTACACCTGGGTGACGTCGCCCTCGACCTGCACGTCCCGGATGAGGATGCTCATCGGATTCGCTCCAACGCTTTCCCGAGGACGGTGCGTGTGAGGTCCGCGTTCTGTCGTTGCGTCTCTCGGATCTTCTCGAACGTCAGCGGCTCGTCGACGATTCCGTTGCAAAAATTGTCGACCGTGCACAGGGAGGCGTAGGGGATGCCGAGTTCGGA
>DASWGO010000157.1:0-3801 GCA_036393695.1 Thermoplasmata archaeon | reverse complement strand
CCGATTCTTCGCAACGGGAAAATCCGTTTCGTCCCGGCGCTGTCCGGTCTGGAGCGGTCGGAGTTCCCCGCGCCCGTTGGGGTCGTCGAGGGCTATTACACAATCCATAGCGAGCTCGCAACGATGCCCACAACGATCGGGAAAGGGGTCCAAGAGATGGACTTCATCGTCGCGTTCTCGCCGGAGTTCCGCCAAACGGTGGAGACGCTGGTACGTCTCGGCCTCGCCAGCCGGGACGAAATCGTCGTCGAGGGGTCGAAGGTCCGGCCGTACGACGTGACCTCGACGGCCATCGACGCGCTGCCCAAGCCCAAAGATCCGGAGCTCGATATCGACATTCAACGATGCGTCTTGATCGGGGAACGCGAGGGGCACCCCGTCACGCTCCGCTACGAAGCGGTCACCGGACCCCACAAACCGTGGAACGTCGGCGGAGGCACGGTGGACACGGGTGTCCCGCCTTCCATCGCCGCGCAGTGGATGGTGACGGGCCGGATCAAGGAGCGCGGAGTCCTGCCGCCGGAAACGGCGTTCGATCCCATCCCGTATTTCAAAGAGCTCGCCGCCCGCGGTCGCGGCATTCACGTCTTCGAGAGCGCCGAGGAGACGAGGTCCCTCGCCTGAAGCCGTCGCCGAAGGCCGTGACGAGTCCGCCTCATTAAGATTAAGTACTCTCCAGGGAATCCCCAGCCGGGCCGGCCCGAAAGGGCCGGGGAAAGGGGGAGCGGAATGCAAATTTTCCAGCGTCGAGTGTGCTTGCTAGTCGCGACTTTCCTCATCATCGGTGCGTTGACGCCGACGATTGGGGCCGCCTTCGGTTCCGCGATGGTGTATAACTCGAATCTGTCAAAGATCGATCCGAAAGTTTTCTCGACGCCGACCGCGTCGACGGGTGCTGCGACCGGTGCCGCATCGAGTGGTAGTAGCGCCTCGAGTCCTGCAGCGACCGGTTCGCTGTCGGTCGTTTTCGTTCAACTGAAAAATCTTGCGAACCCTGATTGGAAACCGCTCGGTCACGACTTCGTTGTCAATGCGTTGCAATCCGTCGCCTATCGCTCGCAAGCGAGCGTTGTCTCCCTCGTTCGGTCCCATGGCGGCGCGGTCCTCCACCAATTCTGGCTGACGAACGGTCTCCTGGTTGCCACAGACGCCGTGACGATGCGCGAGATCGCTCAGAATCCCTTGGTGGAACACATCGAACCGAACTTCGCGGTTAGTCTCCCTCCCGACGAGCTCGGAACTTCCCACTCTCCTCTCTCTGGAAATGAATGGAACATCGACAAGGTGAACGCGCCCGGAGCATGGGCGCTCGGCATCCGCGGCGAAGGCGTTCGCGTATGCATCACCGACACGGGCGTAGACATCACGCACCCGGATATCGCGGGGAAGATGTTCACGATCAATCCGTCTGATCCGTACTACCCAGGCGGTTTCATCGAATACGACGGGAACGGCAACATCGTCCCGTCCCAACCTCATGATTCATGGATTCACGGCACCCACGTTTCCGGGATTGTCCTCGGCGGCAACGCGGGCGGCACCTCGATCGGCGTCGCTCCCGGGGCCTCGTTGATGATGGGCCTGGTCCTCCCCGGCGGCAGCGGCACCTTCGCCCAGGTCATCGCAGGGATGCAGTGGTGCGTGAACCCGACCGACAAGGCCGGTGTTCCGACCGGCTACCCGGGCCATGTTCAATCGATGAGCTGGGGGGCGGGCGGGCTCCGCTCGGAGCTTCTCGATCCGACAAAGAACAGCCTTTTGGCCGGCATCATCCTCGTGGCCGCAGCGGGCAATGAAGGCGAGGGCAGCATCCGCACCCCCGGCGCAATCTGGGGCATCTATGGAGCCGGCGCGACGGACATCAACGACAACATCGCGGGCTTCAGCAGCGGCATGACGGTCAACTGGCCGAGTCCACCCTCGAACTGGCCGTTCTTCAACCAGTACCCGGCCTCCTACATCAAGCCGGACTTCTCGGCGCCGGGCGTCGACGTCCGGAGCTCGGTCCCCGGAGGATATCAGACTCTATCGGGGACATCCATGGCCACGCCGCACATCGCGGCCACGGTGGCCATGATGCTTCAGGCCTCCGGCTTCTCCTTGACGCCGGAGCAGGCGTACCTCAATCTGAAGGCGACCGTGCTCGACCTTGGAACTCCCGGTCAGGATGACCGGTTCGGCTGGGGCCGCTTGGACACCAGCAAAGCGGTCTTGTTGTCCTTGGTGCGGAACACGGGCGTGAAAGGGACCGTGTACGAGACGCAATCGGGCCTACCGCTCGGCGACGTCAAGGTGACGGCCGAGGAGCTGGGTGCGTTCACGACCACGAAAGCGAACGGGACGTTCAAACTCAGCCTGCCCGAAGGGACCTACAACATCTCCTTCGACAAGTTCGGGTACTTCCACAAGGTCTTCCACGGTGTTGTCGTGAAGTTGTACAACGGCACGCTCGCCGGTTACGTCACCGACAGCGCGGGGGCCGCGATCAGCGGCGCCACGGTCTGGATCCACCAGGCGAATGAGAACCTCACGACCGATGCGAGCGGCTACTTCACCGCGAGCCTCAAGTCCGGCAAGTACGACCTCTCCGTCTCGGCCTCCGGGTACGTCCCGGCGCAAGGGAGCGCGGACGTGCCGGAGAACGCGACGGCCTGGGCCAACTTCACCCTCGCACCGAACGTTCCCGGGTTCCTGCAAGGCACCGTGACGTACGCGAGCAACTCGAGCGCGGTGGCCGGCGCATTGGTCTGGGCGGAGGGACCTGGCAAGTACCAGGCCCTCACCGACGCGAACGGGATGTACAGCATCTCGGTCGACTCGTTCAACGCCGGAGCCTATCGGGTCGCCGCGTTCAAGGGCGGGTTCTGGCCTCCCTCGGCGAACGTCACCGTCTCTCCCGGGGGCATCACGACCGCGGACTTCAGCATCGCGGCGTCGACGAACCGGACCATCGCGGTCTACCAAGATTGGGCCGGCGAACTCGCGGGTCTCCTGACGGGCGGGAACTACACGCCGTACTCGTTCCAGGCGCCGGATGCGGTCGAGCTGAAGTGGTCTCTTTCCGCCTTCCCGGTCGTGTATTGGTCCGGGTTCTCGGACCAGAGCAACACCCAGGGCCCGTCGCACGACACCTTCGTGGACATCCTGTCCATCGCGAACGCGGTGGGGGTGAGCCTGGTCCTTGGGGACAGCTACAACGGCTGGCCGTACGGCATCTCGTTGCTGAGCATGTTCACGGGCAACCCAGCGACACGGACGTACGTCTACGGCGAGGGGAATTCGTACTTCCACATCACCGCGGCCCATGAAATCTTCAACGGCGTGGGCGCTCCAGGAGACAATGTAACCGTCCTCCTGCAGACGAGTGGAGCCGACGGCGATCATACCTGGTTCACGGGCTTCAACGGTACGACGCTCGCGCAGGTCGGAACGAATGGCACGGGCATCGAAGGAGACAGCGTCGCGGTGAGCGCCCAGAGCGGAGGGACTCAATGGGTCCTCCTGGGTGGATTCGCGCCGCAATTCTGGACCCATGTCTCGAACGACTGGACGTCCGCGGCGACGCAGATCTTCAGCAACTCGGTCGCGTTCGGTGCGAGCCACAGTTGGGCGACCGGACTCGGAACCCACCTTGCGGCGATCAAGGCGTCCTCGGCGCCGGTCGTACCTGCGCTCTCTCCGTTCTCGCCAGCGGCGTTCACGATTCTGAACGTCTCCCTGACGAAGATGCCCTCGGGCGACGTCGCAGGGACGATTACGGACAACTACGGCGGCGCGCTCTTCAACGTGAGCGTAAGCGCA
>DASWGO010000156.1:0-5698 GCA_036393695.1 Thermoplasmata archaeon | reverse complement strand
CGAGTGCGCTTCGTTCGCGACCTGCTCCGCGGTCTCGACGGGAACGTGTGGGCGCGCCCCGGAGAACATTCCGACCATCATCGGCCCGAGCGCGTTGCGGACTGTGTGCCCGACCCGTCCGGAGGCGAGGGTCGAACCCGTGACCACGAACGCTCGCTTGCGACCGAGTCGGCTCAGTTGGGACGTGAGCTCGTCGACACATCCGGGAGCGAGCACGATGAACGTGTCGCCGTCCTGACGGGTCACGCGCGGAAGATCGGTACTCGAGGTCCCACTCATCGTCAGGCCCGCTGACCGGTACGGGAGTAGAGAACCGGGGGACGGCCTTAGGACTTGCGCTTCCGAACGAGGGCGTAGATGCCGACCAGAAGGGCCACGACGGCGACGGCGAGCGCGGCGTAGCTCACGGTCGAGAGAGTGTTCAGCGTGTCGGCGACGGACGGCTCGACGATCACCGTGCCAACCATCCCGGCCCATGATCCACCGATGTCATAGGCGTGGACCTTGCAGAAGTACGTGAACGTCCCCGCGGTGGAGAAGGTGTGCGAGAAGGTGGGGCCGGGGACAATCGGCATCACGGGCGGGGGACCGGGCGGGTTGAAGTTCGGGCTCGAATCCCACGCGGGGGAGCCTCCCGAAACGGGTCCCGTGATCGTGTGCGGCTCCGTCGGATTCGCGAGCCTCCATTGGACAATCGTTCCCTGAACAACGGTCAGGTCCTCCGGGGCGAAGGCTTGCACCGCGTACACCGAGTCTCCCCACCCGGCCGTCGCGGTGACGGTAACCGTCGAGACCCCGGCGGTGACGGTCAGGTTGCCCGCCATTCCCGGATGGATCTTGCAGAAGTAGTGGTACGTTCCCGTGGCCAAGGTGCCCGTATCGAGTTCGAACACGGATCCTGGAGAGAGGAGCTTCCCCGGTCCCATGTCGGCCAGTGCCCCGGCCGGGGTGAAGGCAGGACTCGAATCGTAGGCGAAGCTGCCGTTCGACAACGTCCCGGTTGAGGTCACCGTGTGAAGGCCTCCGGTCAAATGCCAGGTGATGGTGTCACCGGCGGTGATCACGATCGTTCCGGGGGTGTAGCCGTTGAACCAGACGACCCCTCCGGGTGCAAGGGGGGCCCCCACCGCCACGCCACCAACGTTCACGTCATGGCTTGTCGCGGCGAAACTCCGCGAGGAGGAAAAGACGAAGATTACGAAGATCGCGCCGGCCACAATCGCAACGAGCCTCAGCACATGAATCCCAGGTCTCTTCACAAACCTCACCACTTCCGGAGGCATCGCACTTCAATACTTAAGCCTGAACGAGAAGACCTCGTGCAATTCGCGACCGGTCGTTCGTCCGACCATGCGGTTCGCACCCTGGAGTCGGCCGCGATCTCAGCAAGGCCCAAATAGAGTGCGCGCGATACGATGTAGCATGAAGGCGGCTCGGCTTTTCTCGTACGACAAGCCTCTCAAAGTCGTTGATGTCGAAGCCCCGCGAATCAAAAATCCGAGCGAGGTCTTGGTTCGGGTCACGGGGGCGGGCGTCTGCCACACCGATTTGCATATCGTGGAAGGCGTTTGGCGGGAAAAAGTCCAAGTGACCCTGCCGTACACCTTGGGCCACGAAAACGCCGGCGTGGTGCAGGAGGTCGGCGACGCCGTGACCTCGTTCAAGAAGGGCGAGAAGGTGATCGTGCATCCGGTCATTACGGACGGCACGTGCCGCCCGTGCCGGATTGGAGAAGACATGCATTGCGAGAATCTGGTGTTCCCGGGGATTACCGCAGACGGAGGTTTCGCGGAGGTTCTCCGGACCTCCGAGCGGTCGCTGGTGCGAATCCACGACCTCGCACCGGATGACGTCGCCCCACTGGCCGATGCCGGGCTCACCGCGATTCGCGCGGTCAAGAAAGCCGCGAGCCGGACCACGAGCGGCAGTCACATCGTGGTGATGGGCGTCGGCGGCCTGGGTCACATCGCGCTTCAGCTGCTGCGATGCATGACCAACGCCGTGATTATCGCCGCGGACGTCGTCGAAAGCAAGCTTCGGCTCGCGGAAAAAATGGGAGCTCATCGGGTCATCGACGCCCGCCGCGATCCGGTGAAGCAGATCATGGAAATCACCGGCAATCGCGGCGCCGACGTTGTGATTGACCTCGTCGGGAACGATCTGACCCTTGCGAACGGGATGAAGATGCTTCATAAGGGTGGGACGTTGATCATCGTCGGCTATGGCGGGACCCTGAGCGTAAAGGCCATCGATGTGATCTTCTCCGAATTCTCCGTCCTCGGGAGCCTCGTCGGCAATTGGGACGAGCTCCGGGAGCTGATGGAGCTGACCCGCCAGGGGAAGGTTCGCGTGATCACGCAGAAGGGCAAGCTCGACGAAGTCAACGACATCCTTGATCAACTCAAGAAGGGGACTCTCGAGGGCCGTGGCGTCGTCATCCCCTGACGAGTCGACCGACGGAGTCGTCTACGGCGATACCGGCTTTGGGCCGCGGCGCAAGGAGATCTTCGGCAAGAACATCGGCGTCTTGCTCGCGTACTCCCGGAAACGCTCCCCGAATTTCTCGAAGAGCTTGGCCTCTTCCCGCTTCGCTTGCCGGTAGTATAGGACCGCAAGCAACGGCCACAGGATCGCGGTGGCGATCGTAGGCCAAACGAGGAACTGACCGAGCGTCACCAGCATGAAGCCCAAGTACTGGGGATGCCGGACCACGGTGTAGATCCCGTCCGTGACGAGGACGTCGCCCCGTTGGAACACGATTTCCTTCCACCCCTTGTAGATCACGAGGATGCCCGCGATGACCACCGGCGACCCAACCAGCTGGCCGACGGCCCACACATAGCCGACGAACAGGGGCGAGAACGGATACGCCGCGCCAGAGAGGAGGTAGATCGTGAGAGGGAAGCCGTACATCTCGGAGAAGAGGGAGATCATGAAGCCCATGTAGGCGCCGTGGGCCTTCCAGGATTCCTTGATTCGGACGGGGGAGAGGGCGAGGAAGAGCCCGACGAGAAAGATGTTCAGGAGCGCCACGGTCCAAAGGCCCGAGGGAACGGGAGAACTCGTGATGCGTGGGAACGCGCCGTAGAAGTAGGCGTAAATGCTGGCCACGATCTGGTCGAACTGGTAGAGCCCGACAATGATTAACGAGACAATCGCCGCCATCGCAGCGATGATCCGTTTGTTGAGCGCCGAAGTAGGTCGCTGGCTCGGCGCCGGCGGAGGCGACGTCATTGTGTCAGGGGCCCGGATTCGAGGACGAGCCGCCTAGGCCTCCTTCGCCGCCTCCTCGAGGTAGTACTTTGGAATCGGGGTCATCGTCGTTTCCAGGATCTCCGGATACTTGCGCTTCCTCTCCGGGAGCCACGCGATGATGAGCAATAGCGACCCGATGAAGAGGATCGGAAGCCCGATTACCTCCGCCTCGATCGCCGACGAGGCGGCGGTCCCTCCCCGGCCTACCTGCACGACGAACCACTGCGGCAGGCTCGCAATCACCGCACCCGTGACGCACAGGAGCCAACCGAGGAACCCGAGCGGAATCAGGTTCATCCCGTCGTCACGGTTCATGCGCGCGCCCCCCGCTTCTTCTCGTATCGGGCGTACCACCACATGATCCCGATGAAGGCGAATCCGATCACGATCTGACCGAACAGACTCGCCACGGCCCAGGGCCATGGCGCGATCAGTTGCAGGTTCCCGAACGGCGCCACGCTGACACCCTGGAGCGGTTCGAAGACCGGTCCCTTCGCGTCGGTGAAGAGGCCATACAAGACGGGACCGCCCACCGGGATCGGAAGGGTCGTCGGGGCCGCCGGGATGTTCCCGACGTTTTGCACCGCGACGCCGACGTGCAGGTGACGGAAGCTCGGCTGGATCGAGCGGATGACCAACGTCGCATTGAACTGGGTGTTCGGCACCATCTGGAACGACGACGCGCCGATCCACCCGCCGTTAATGTACCGGCCGACTGTCCCATAGTCGAGGCCGAGCCGGGTGATCCAGAACAGATCCCCGCGCACGGCGGAACCGCCAATGTACCGGAACGACCACGTGATGACGATGTAATCTCCGGTCGCCAACCCGGGGTCCGGCGACGTCGGAATCGTGGGATACGCACCGGAGGAACTGATCACGCCACTGTAAGCGAACCGGGTGCCGCCGAGCGGGAGGGTCTGGGCCGTATAGTGCGTGTAGACGGGCGCGGCCAGGACCCGAATGTTCGCATAGGCCACCTCCCAGTCCACGGAAGTCTCTTGCTCGTGGGCCCGTGCGCCGGTCGTGAACACGAGCACGCCGGTCGCGACCATCCCGATCGCGAGGGCGATGGCAATCGATGGGTGCTTCACCTCGCTCACCTCCCCATGCCGCCCGAGCCGTGGCGTCCCTCGAGCTTCGCGTAGAACTTCTCCGAGTTCTTGAGCCATCTCAACACGAAATAGGCGGTCGCCAGGCCGGCGATGACCCACGAGGCCGTCCCGACGATGGCGTTCACGCCCGTGTCGTACCAGACGTCGGGGAATACGGCCCCGGCGATGGGCAGGACCATGCCGTCACGCCCCCGCCGGCTCGACGAAGTGTCTCGTCGTTTTCCCTATGGCGTAGAAAATCGCCTTGAGGAAGATATACGTAAATCCGGACCAGACGACGCCCATGATTCCCATGAAACCGGTCATGATGATGTACGGATCATAGAACGACCGATAAGGCAGGGGCCACGTGAACTGCTCCGCGATGTACGCTGGGATCGGCGCCTTCGGGATGACCATCCGGATCACGGACCACATCGGCATCACATGGTTCGTCGCCGCGTTCAGCGGATCCGGATAGACCACGTTCGTCAGCAGGAACGGCACGTTCAGGAACAGGAAGTGGCCCGGAACGACGAGGACTCCGGCGAGGAAGCACGAGATCAGGACGTACAACCCCATGTGCTTCCGGAGACCGAACAGGACCAAGGTGAAGTCCGTGGCCATGGCCGGGAGCAGGTACGAGGGCAGTTGCACGAAGTTGAACGGATAGTTGTTCATCCCCACGTAGAACAGCTGGATCATCAGGTTCCGCTGCAAGAAGAAGAACATGAGGACGAGCGTCGCGCCGAAGTAGACCTTGAAGAATTTATTGAACACGTACGAATAGACCGGGAAGTGGACCGCGACGAGCCACGTATAGACGAACGGGGCCCACGCGTAGTCTTTCCAATCGAGCCAGAACTCCCAGTCGCCCACGCCGATCTGCGAGCTCACGGAGAGCATGTTCTGCGAAAAAATCAGGGTCGCCGTGAAGGCGATGAACGTGATCACGCGGGTCGTGAAGATCGGCTTCGCTACGGTTGCCTCTTCAGTTGCTGTGGCCATGGGCCTGCCTCCTACCTTCGCGCGGCGGCCGGACGTCCTCCACGGACCGCGACGGCAGTGGGGGCCGGAACCGACGTCGCGACGAGCTGCTGCGCCTTCCCTTCCAACTGGCCGAGTCGGGACAAGACCCGGACCACCTCAGGCACTCCCACGGCATAGATGAACATGAACGTCAGGACGAAATTCCAATGCGTCGGCATCGAGAAGAACTCTTCCCGGAACAGGAAAATGTGGCCGATCTCGTTGGTGAGCATCGAGCCGAGTGTAAAGCCGAACACCGTAATCGGGAAGACCCAAAGCGTGATCGGGATGTCCCCGCGGATGTACGGCTGCGCCTTCTT
>DASWGO010000155.1:0-2535 GCA_036393695.1 Thermoplasmata archaeon | reverse complement strand
CCGTGTATTCGCATCGCTGACATTGAGTCAGCAAGCGTTATAAGAGTGGCCCCTGCATGGAGCGAGGCCGTCATGGTCGATGACCACGTCAAGCGAAAGATCTTGCTCCTCGGCGACGGCGCCGTGGGAAAGACCAGCCTCATCCGACGCTTCGTCGTCGACAAGTTCTCGGACGATTACATCACGACGATCGGCACGAAAGTCACGAAGAAAGACTTGCGAATCGAGTCGCCCAGCAAGGCGACCGACATGACGTTCATGATCTGGGACGTCCTGGGCCAAAAGGGGTACCGGGGGATCCAGGAGAGTTCGTTCCAGGGGGCGAAAGGCGCGCTCCTGGTCTACGACGTCACGCGCCCGGAGACGGCCGAGAGCCTCCACGAGTATTGGATCCCGCATCTGCTCTCCGTCACCGACCCGATCCCGATCGTCCTCGTCGCGAACAAAGTCGACCTCGCCGAGTCCCGTCGGAAGGTCCAAGAGGACCTGGACGACCTTAAGGACGTCCTCCAGGTGGACGGCTTCGTGAGCTCCGCAAAGACGGGCCTCAACGTCGAAGCCGGGTTCCTCGGACTCGCGAAGGCGATGATCGCGAAAGCGGATGCGAAGGTCACGAAGCGAGACGCCGTCGAAGAGACCTGGAATCCGTACATCGCGGTCACGGACCAGATCATCGTGGACTTCTGCGAGTTCATGGGAGGTCAAGAGGCCGCGATGCCGATCGCCCGCCAGCAACTCACGCGCGCGGGCATCGACGTCAAGGCACCGACGAAGGAGGGCCTGCGTCTCGCGGTCGACTACTTGGCGGAAGCGGAGTCGTCGTTCCGCAACGCCGCGGACGTCGAGGCGAGCAAGCTCCGACGGCTCGGCTGGATCAAGGAAATTTCCTGATCACAGCGGCTTGACCATGTACGGCGCCCGTAACTCGTAGCCGAGGTTGCGATAGTAACCGCGGACGCCGACTCCCGCGGTGACACGGATCGCGCAGGCATCAAATCCCTCCTGGGCCAGGCGCTCGCACTGGTGCACGAGCCGACGACCGAACCCGCGATGTTGCCAGCGGTCGTGCGCCGCTTCATGGATCCTCACCATGGGACCGAACACCTTCAGCTCGCGGACCGTCGCGCCGGCCGTGTCGATCCGAAGACGCGCGTACGCAACGAGCACATCGAGCCCGGGATCTTCGAGGCTAAGGAATACCTCGTGTCCTCCCGAGGACTCGTAGTCGCATCGCAACAATGTCAGGGCTTCCGGACGCGGCTCGATCCCTCGGAATCCGACTTCGCGGCACCGGACGCACACACACCTCAGGCCGTCCGCACGAAGTCGTTCCCTTGCGAGGAGGCGGAGGTCCCCCTTCTTCGGTCCATCTTGGATTTCCGGCGCACCGATCTCTCGCTGCACGCGCTGGATCCGGCACCACCGCGGGACGATCGCCTTCACGCGGGCGATCAGCTCGACGGCCTCCTCCGTCGTGAGCGGCGTGTAGCGGCCAGATTTCCATTGCCCGTAAAGGGCGGTCCCGGGCAGGACGAGCGTCGGATAGATCTTGAGAAAGTCCGGGCGGTAGTCCGGATCGTCGAACAACGTCCGGAACGACTCGAAGTCGCGGTCGCAGTCCGATCCCGGGAGACCCGGCATCATGTGGGCGCCGACCTTCAAGCCGGCGGCCTTCGCGCGGCCCATCGCGGCGCGGCTCTGGGAATCCGTGTGGCCGCGGTGCACCGCCTCGAGGACATCGTCGTGGGTCGACTGGATCCCCAACTCCACGCGCGTGGTGCCGAGCGCGAGGCACGCGTCGACCTCTGACCCGAGGAAGCAGTCAGGTTTCGTCTCGATCGTCAGGCCGATGCATCGGGCCGCGGCGGTCTCGTTCGCCATCTGGGCCGCGACGATCGAATTCGAGACGAAGCCGTTCATGGCGTCGAGGCAGCCTTTCACGAACGACTCCTGGTAGTCGCGATCGAGAGACGTGAAGGTGCCTCCGAGCACAATCAAGTCGACCTTGTCGGTCGGGTGTCCGATTTCCTGGAGAGACCGGAGACGTGCGACGATCTGTGATCCGGGATCGTAGCGGTGGGCCGACGCGCGTTGCGCCGCGGGTTCTGTGCCGAGGTACGACTGTGGCGTCCCCATCCTCGGCCCTCCGGGACAGAAGGTGCACACACCGTGGGGGCACGCATGCGGCGCGGTCATGACCGTCACGACGGCGACGCCGCTCGCGGTGCGGGCGGGTTTGACTCGTAGAAGGTCCACCAATTCTTCACGGAACGCGGGCGGGAGCCAACCGAGGACTTCCGAGTCGCTCGGAATCCCCGCGAGGCCGCGGGACCGCGCGACACGTCGCTTCAATTGTTGGAGCTCATCCTTCGATGTGGGCACGCGCTCTCGCAGTTCGGCGAGGAACGCCGCGAGGAACGAATCCTCTGGAGAAGCAGACAGCGCTAAGGCCAACGCTTCGGCCTCCCGAGACCTCCGCCATCGTGATCGGGAGCGGCGAGAATCAGCCGGTCTCCTCCTTCCGGGTTGCGCGCG
>DASWGO010000154.1:0-2000 GCA_036393695.1 Thermoplasmata archaeon | reverse complement strand
CTTCTCGAACGGGTCCCGGACCGCCACGTGCATCCCCTGATCGATCTCGTTCAGCATCGCGAGGTAGCGATTGATTCGCTGGCCGCCCTCCGTCTCGCTGATCAACGCCTTGTGGAAGAGCAGGTGGTTGAGGATCGCCTGGTAGTTCTCGCTCATGCCGGGATCACCTCCGTGGGCTTCTCGTCCTCGACGTCGGCCAGGTTCACGCGCATGATGACTTCGGACAACGACTCGGGGGTCATCGTCACGCCGACCAGGTGGTCGGCCTCCTTCAGGCTCACCTTGCGTAGGGAGATCTGGACGAACTGCGCCGTCGCGCTGTTCCGCCGGATCATCCGGGCGACCTTCTCCGCGTTGACCGCGTCGAGGTTCTGGTCGATCTCGTCGAGCAGGTAGAACGGCGACGGGTCGTACTCCTGGATCGCGAAGATCAGGGCCATCGAGGCGAGGGATCGCTCCCCGCCGGACAGCGCCTCGAGCCGGAGCGCCTTCTTGTGCGCCGGCTTGACTTTCAGGAGGAGCCCGGCCTCGAACGGCTTCTCCGGATTCTCCAGGGCGAGTTCCGCCTCGCCACCCTCGGTCAGCTCCCCGTAGACGCGAGCGAAGTTCTCGTTGATCGAGGTGAAGATCTTCGCGAGGCCTTCTTTCTTCTTGTCCGTGAGCTCGTCGACTAGATGGATGAGTTCCTCGCGCTGTCCCTCGAGCCGCTTGAATTCGTCCTTCAGCTCGACCGCCCGCGCCTGCTGCGCGTCGTAGTCCTCGAGGGCCCGCAGGTTGATCGGGCCGAGGGCGTTGGTTGCCGCCTCGCAGTCCGCGATCGTCGTCTTCAGTTCCTCGAGGCTCGGGAGGCGTCCTTCCTGCAGCTCGACCGCCATCTCCTTCATCACGCGTTCGGCCTCGGCGAGTTGCTCCTCCTGGACCTTGAGCTCCGTCTGCATCTTCAGGAGGAAGTCCTCTTTCGTGTCGATCTTGTGCGTCACCTTGTCGAGGTCCGCCTCGCGGTCCGTCTTCTCCTTGTACGCGGCGTCACGGGCGTCCTGGAGGTCCTTCACCTTCTTGCCCATCTGGGCCTCCGTCTTCTCGAGGCCCCGGATCTCCGTCTCGAGGCGGCCCAGAGACTCCTGGAACGAATCGATGCGCTTCTCGTGATCCTTCCTCTGACCGTCCAGCGCGGTGAGGCGCGACCCGACTTCCGTTCGACGCTCCTCGAGGAACGTCGTCTGGGTCGCCATCGCTTCCAGCTTGGACCGCAGGCCGCTCAACTCCTCGGCGAGCGTCGCCCGCCGGTTCATGAGCTCCTTCATCCGCGAGGAAATCTGCTGCGGCGTCGCGGCGATCACGGCTTTCTTCCGCTCGTCCCGCTTCCCTTTCAGGGCTTCGAGCGCCTTCGTGAATTTCGTGAGGTCCTCTTCGATCCGGACGGCCGTCGTCTGCGCCTCCCCAAACCGGTCCTTCCGGTCCCGGAGGTCCTTCTCCGCGGTCGCGACCTTGGCGGCGAACTCCTTTCGTTTCGACTCCAGGGTGCTCGTCTTCACCTCGACGGCCCCGCTCCGGCCTCCGGAGTCCTTGATCTCTCCTTCGAGGTCGAGGAGGGCCTTCCGCAACTCGTCGAGCCGGTTCGCGACGGTCTCGCCGTGGGCTTGCGCCTCGCGCAACTTTTCCGCGATCTTCTCCATCTCGCTTGCGACGCTCGGCCCGAACTTGACCGTCGACCGCTCCATGTCGCCGCCGATCATGGCGCCGGAGGCCTCGATCAGCTCGCCTTCGATCGTCACGAGCCGCACGCCGCCCATCCACTTCCGGGCCTCGTCGAGCGTCTGGACGACCAGCGTGTCGCCGAACACGTAGAAGAACGCGTCCCGGTACTTTTCGTCGAAATGGCACAGGTCGATCGCGAAGCCGAGGCATTCCTTGGCGACGAGGATCGCCTTGCCCCGCGGCTTCCCGACGAGCATCTTCGTGAGTGGCAGGAAGGTCGCGCGTCCGATCCTCCGCTTCTT
>DASWGO010000153.1:0-3143 GCA_036393695.1 Thermoplasmata archaeon | reverse complement strand
GACCTACGTGAGCGGCGAGCCGCGACCGGATCGCGTCGAGGTGAGCGAGGCCGCGTTCCGTCCCCTCGCCGAGCTGAGGACGTCCGACTCATCCGCACCGTTCACGCGCGCGATCATCCCGAAGCTCGCCCAAACCACGGGCTTGCGGCTGGATCCGTACACGCCGACCGCGGACCCGGCGCACCCTCTCGCCTACCTCCTGTACGTGTAGCATCAGAAAACCTTTAGGCGACCCGTCGTTCTGCAGCGCCGTGGTCGAGACTGTCGTCGCGCTGTCCCTGGGTACGAAGTATCTCTTGGATCCGGCGGCGTTGGGGCGAATCCGCGACATCCTGGGGGCCGGCGGTCTCGTGGTCCATCCGACGGACACCGTGTACGGCCTCGCCGCGGATCCGTTCCAGGCCGGGGCGCTCGAGAAGGTCTACGCCGCGAAGTTGCGACCCCGGGACCTGCCCGTCTCAATTTCGGTCGCCGATGTCGGCGACGTCTTTCGCTTCGGGCAGCGGACTGCGATCGCCGAGGCGTTCTGCGCCAAGAACCTCCCGGGACCGTACACGGTCGTCTTGAGGGCGACATCCGAGGCGCCGCAAGCGATCGTGTCGAAGGATGGCCTGATCGCGCTCCGCGTGCCAGCCCATCCGATCCCCCGTCTCTTGGCAAAGGCGTTCGGCCCGGTCACTTCGACGAGCGCGAACCGACACGGTCAGCCGGCGCCGAGCACGTGCGAAGGGGCCCGGGAGCAACTCGGAGACCGAGTCGATCTCTATGTCGACGGGGGCCCGACGCTCCTCGGCGGAGAATCGACGGTCGTGGACCTCTCCGGTCCGCGGGCCAAGATCCTTCGGCAAGGTCCGATTCGTCCGGGAGCGTAGGGGCATGGACGCCGACGTTCGCGAGTCACTGTTGCGGGCGGGTCGGATTTCGCGGGAGGCGCGGGAACGCGCGGTCGCGCTGGTCAAGGAGGGCGGGTTGTTGCTCGAGGTCGCGGAGGAAGTCGAAGACCTCATGCGGAAGCGGGGCGCGAAGCCCGCTTTCCCTACGTGCATCTCGATCGACCACGTCGCCGCCCACTATTCGCCGACGCACGACGACACCCTGAGATTTCGCCACGGGAACGTGGTGAAGCTTGATTTGGGAGCGCAGTTGGATGGCTGGATCGCGGACACGGCGGTCACGTTGGAAGTCGGGACGCGGAACTGGACCGAGCTCGTTCGCGCGTCTGAACTCGCCCTCCAGACCGCAATCGAGGCGGTCCACGCCGGCGTGTCGACGCGGGTGATCGGGGAAGGAATCCAGCGCGCGATCGAGGCGCACGGATATCGCCCGGTTCGGAACCTGACGGGCCACACGATCGAGCGGTATCTGCTCCACGCCGGCAAGAGCGTTCCGAACATCGCTCACGGCCACGATTTCCTCGAGGCGGGAGAGGTCGTGGCCATCGAGCCGTTCGCCTCGTCCGGCGCCGGCCAAGTCGACGGTCGCCGGACCGGCAATATCTATCGGGTGTTGAAGGTGAAACCGCAGAAGCAGGCCGAAACGGACGGGTTCCTCCGACTCATTGCCGACGAATTCAAGACCCTGCCGTTTGCAGAGCGGTGGGCCCATCGCCTTGAGCCGCGTGCACCGGCCCTCTTGAACAGCCTCGTCCGGACCGGGGCCGTGATGACGTATCCCGCCCTCCTCGATGTGGAAGGCGGAATCGTGTCGCAAACGGAGCACACGATGATTGTGGGACCTGCTGGGGCGGAAGTCACAACGGGGTAAACGGCGCGCCGACTCGGAACGTTTATTATCGAACGTCCCCATCGATGCCGTCCCTCGGAGGGACCGTCCGTTGACCGACATCAAACGAATTGTGCTGGACGTGCTGAAGCCTCACAAGCCGTCCTTGGTCGAGATGTCGGTTCGGTTGTCGAGCCTCAAGGGCGTCGACGGGGTCACGTGCACGTTGGATGAAGTCGACCAAGAGACGGAGAGCGTCAAAGTCACGATCGAAGGACCGTCGATCAACTATCCGAGCGTGGAGGACGCGCTGCGGGAGCTCGGCGCGGTCATCCATTCCGTCGATCTCGTCGCCTCCGGCAAGCGCGCGGTGGAAGATGTCCGGACCGGCCAAGACCACCGTTGATCGCGGCTACCGGGACTCTTTGATTCGCTTCGCGACTTTTTGGACAATCGAGGTCTTGTAATAATCCGCGCGCACGAGGACGCGTCCCTCTTTCCGCCAAGGGGTCGACGGAAACGCCTTTCCTTCCTCGAGCTCCGGTTGGAGGCCGAGGGCTTTCGCCGCGGTGGTGACCTCTTGCGCGGTGGGGGATTCGACCGCCCACCGTTTCGCGACCCGCCGGCCTTGGTGTCTCGTCCGTCCCAGGTCGAAGTACGCCGGGTAAAGGACGATTGGGCGGTCTCCCTTCGGCATGGACCCGGCCCGAATCCCCGCGCCGCCATAAGGATTTGGGCGGCCTCCGCACGCATTCGATATCTTCATTCTTGACGCCGCGCTCAGGGGGCCGCTTTCGGAGCGGATCGTCATGGACGAAGAAACGGATCTCGCGAATTTTGCACTCGACTATGCGACGAAGAAAGGAGTCTCCTACGCCGAGGCGCGATACGAACACCAGGAGCAAGAGAACTTCATCCTGAAGAACGGGGTCCTCGACGCGCTCTACGTCGGCCAGGACCGCGGCGTCGGCGTGCGGGTGCTCGTGAACGGCGCACTGGGTTTCGCGGCCACGAACATGCGGACCAAATCCGACGTCCGGGCGATCGTCGACGACGCGATCAAGGTCGCCAAGGCCTCGCGGCGCAAGACGAAGATCACCTTCGCGCACGAAGACGCGATCGAGATGAACTGGTCCATTCCGGAGCAGAGGAAGCTCGCGGACGTCTCCGTAGAGGAGAAGATCGCCGAAATCCAATCGGTGGACCGCGACCTCATGGCGCTCGGACTCAAGATCCCCGCACGGTACTTCCAGTTCAGCGACAATCGCATCGTGAAGTACTTCGCGAACTCGGAAGGCTCGCGGATCCGGTCGTACAGCCCTCGACTTCGGGTCTTCTATTTCCTCACGGTCGCGCAAGACGGGCAGGTCGAACAGACGTACCGGAACTATGGGTGGTCCGGAGGCTGGGAAGGAATCGCC
>DASWGO010000152.1:0-3152 GCA_036393695.1 Thermoplasmata archaeon | reverse complement strand
TCATGAACATCGGTTCGACGCCGAATCGCGGCGCCAGCTCCCCCATTGGGACTTCCCGTACTACGGAAGCGTGGACAGCACTCCGCTCTTCGTGTACCTGGCGGGACTCTATGGCGAGCGAGAGCAGGGGGACAGATTCATCCGGGAACTCTGGCCGACAATACTCGCAGCCTACGACTGGATTAAAGGATGTGCAAACGGAGGCGGCGGATACCTCCGGTATGAGCGGAAGAATCCCTACGGGCTGTTCCACCAAGGCTGGAAAGACGGCTCCGAGGATCACCTGAAGATTCGCCCTCCGGTCGCGATCGTGGAGGCGCAGGGGTATGCATTCGCAGCATACCGGGCGTTTGCCAAACTGGCCGAACGATTCGGGGCCACGTTAGTCGCAGCGGAAGCATCCGAGCGCGCTCGCATCCTCCAAGACCGCTTCAACCGGAACTTCTGGGTTCGTGGCGAGTTCTTCGCGTTGGGCCTGGATCGATTCGACGTACCACGAGAGGTAGCGACCTCGAATCCCGGGCACCTCCTCTTCACCGGAATTCTCTCCTCCGAGCGAGCCGCTCAAACTGTCGAGCGTCTCTTCCGCGGCGATCTTTGGACTGTGTACGGGATTCGGACCCATTCGACATTGGCTCCCGACTTCGACCCATGCGGCTACCACACGGGGACGGTCTGGCCTCACGACAATTGGATCATCGCGGAAGGCCTCAGAAGATCCGGATTCGACCGGGAAGCAGAACGCATCACGCAAGCTTTGGTCGCCGCATACAACGAAATGGGGAAAATCCCGGAGCTGTACGCGGTGGTCGACGAACGTCTCGTCGATCTCTCCGAGGAGCCGAGGCAGACCACCCGCGCGAACCCGTTGCAGGCTTGGGCGAGCGCCGGCCTCCTCGCGCTGCTCCATGATCGATGAGAATTCCAGACTCGTCGGCGCTGCGGTGGGCCCAATTCCGCAGGTTGCCGCGAGGTACGCGCTCAGCCCTTAATCGTCCAGCCGATCATCCCGCGAATGTAGTATTTCTGCAACAGAACGTAGAGGGCCAGCGGAACGATCAAGACCAAAATGGAACCCGCCGACAAGAGACCCCAGTCAGTGAGCTGCTGGCCTGCCGCGAGCTTCGGCACGAGGAGCGTGGCGGGCATCTTGTCAGCCGTGTAGATCAGGATGAGGGCAAAGAAAAAGTCGTTCCAGACCCACATGAACTGAAGGATGCCGGCGGAGGCAAACGCGGGGATCGCCATCGGCAGCACGATCCGGAAGAAGATCTTCAGGTCCGATGCGCCGTCGACCCGGGCAGCCTCCTCGACCTCGAGGGGCAGGGCCGTGAAGAAGTTTCGCATGAACAGGATGATCCAAGGGAGGCCCCACGCCGTGTGGACGAGGATCAGGGAGAGCTGATTGTCGACGAGGTCGAGGTTGACCATGATCTGGAAGACCGGGATGGCCACCATCTGCGCCGGGACCGACATGAGGAGGACGATCGAAAGGAACAGATAGTCGCGCATCGGGAAAGTGAAACGGCAGAAGCCATATCCGGCGAGCGCCGCGACAAAGATCGGTACCAAGGTGGCGGGCACCGCGATAATCAAGGAGTTCACATATCCCTTGGAGATCGAGAACACGGGTTGCGTCAGGGCTTTGATGAAATTGTCCAAGGTCGGGTGGTACGGATTCAGCTGCCACCATCCGAAGGACACCTCGCTCGCCGGCCGGGTCGCGGTGTTGAGGACCCCGAGAAACGGAATCATCCAGATGAGGGCGACGCTCCAAGCGAGGAGGTGCACGACAATGGTGCGCATCCGAATCTTCCGCCACTTGGACTTCATCGCTTCACCATCTTCCGGAACAGCCACGCGGTCCCGACGAGCGTGAGGAGCGTGAGGAGCGTTGCGACAACGGCGGCGAGGCCGTAATAGCCAGGGTTCGTCGCGCCGGCCACAAAGTATCGGTACATCTGAAGTGACAAGACGTCCGCCGAATTGCGCGTCCCTCCGGTCGAGCCGACGGCCGAGTAGACGATATCGAAGATCTTCAGCTCCCACAAGAGCGTCATCGTGATGATCACGAGCGTCATCGGGCGGAGGAGTGGGAACGTAATCCGGAAGAACATCCGATGAGGTGGCGTGCCGTCAATCTTCGCCGCCTCGAAGTAGTCTTTCGGAATCGTCGTCAGCCCTGCGGAATAGACGATCAAGCTGAACCCGGTCCACAGCCACACCGATCCGAAAATGAGTCCAAGGAGCGCCGTCTCGCGGAAGACCAGCCAGCTCTTGTTCAGGGACGGGACACCGACCGTTTCGAAGAACGCGGGGACCACCCCCGGTCCCTCCTCGAACAGGAAGCGCAGGATGACGCCGCCGACGATCATCGGCGTGACCATGCCGAGGAAAATCGCCGATTTCACGATCGAGGAGCCCTTCACGTCGCGGAGGATCAGCGCGAGCCACAGCCCGAAGAACAGGGAAATCGGCAGGTGGATCGCGATCCATAGCGCGTTGTGGATGAGGGTCCCCAGAGGCGGGGGCCACGGGAGACCGGTCGGGTTGACCGTCGTCGGGTCCGTGAGGACGCCTTGGTAGTTCCCTAGGGTCGGCGTGCCCTGCGAGGTCACGAAACTCAGGTACACCGTCTGGAGCACCGGGTAGACGACGAGGAACATCACGAGCACGAGGGCGGGGGCCAGGAAGACGACGCGAGCGGCGGTCTTCCGTCCGCGGGGACCGAGGCGAGCGGTTCGCCGGTCCCCTCCACCCCTCCGGAGGAAGGAGGGGAGGCGTAAGCTGCGCCGGATTCCGGCGAGCCTTTCGCTCATCCGACTCCAACTATGCCTGTGACTGAATCGACGTCAAGATCGAGTCCAGATCGGCCGCTGGGTTCGAACTGGTCCAGAGGCCCTTCAGCTGGCTCCAGAAATTCGCCTGGAACGGGTCCCCCTTCGTGTCGTCCAAGTCCACCAGGACATCCTTCCCCGTCAGAAGCGCAGCGACCTTCGCGTCCACGGTGGGATATGCGTTCGCCGGAACGTTGAGCACCGTCGCGAGATGGCCGCCCTGCTTCACCTGCACCGTTTGGCCCGCCGCGCTCGCGAGGTACCGCAGCAGTTGCGTCGCCGCGTCCACCTTCGTTGTGTACTTCGGAATGAAGA
>DASWGO010000151.1:0-2469 GCA_036393695.1 Thermoplasmata archaeon | reverse complement strand
TCCAGGCGCGGCTCGCGATCGCGTCCGGGATGTACGACATCGTCGTCGTGGGCGGCGCGGAGAAGATGACAGACGTGGGCGAGGTCCAGGCCGCGGAGATCCTGTCGTCCACCGCGGACCAGGAGTGGGAGACCGTCTTCGGGGCGACGTTCGCCGGCCTGTACGCGATGATGGCCCGCCGACACATGTACGAGTACGGGACCACGCGGGAGCAGATGGCCGCCGTCGCGGTGAAGAATCACAAGAACGGCTCGCTGAATCCCGAGGCCCAATTCCAGAAGGAGATCACGATCGAGACGGTCCTGCAGGCCCCCTGGGTCGCGGAGCCGCTCGGGTTGTTCGACTGCGCGCCCCTCTCCGACGGAGCCGCGGCGGTCGTCCTGTGCGAAATGCAGAAAGCCCGCAAGTTCACCGACACGCCGATTCGCATCGCGGGCTCCGGCCAGGCGAGTGACTTCCTGGCGCTCCACGATCGCCGCGATCTGACCATGATGGACGCGACGGTCGTCGCGGGCAAGAGGGCGTTCGCGGAGGCGAGGCTGGACCCCAAAGACGTCCAAGTCGCGGAGGTGCACGACAACTTCACGATCTCCGAGATCCTAGCGATCGAAGATCTGAGGTTCGTCGAAAAGGGAAAAGGCGGCCCGGCAACGGCGGACGGCCTCACCGCATTGAACGGGAAGATTTCCGTCAATACATCCGGCGGGCTGAAGGCGCGCGGTCAACCGGTCGGCGCCACGGGCGTCGCGCAAGCGGTGGAGATCGTGAGGCAGCTCCGCGGACAGGGCGGCAAGCGCCAAGTCGTCGGCGCGCGCCGCGGACTGACGCACACCCTGGGCGGCACCGGGGCCACGGCGGTCGTCCACATCTTCGAGCGGGGGGACTGAGATGGCCATCCCTCGGTTCTGGCGGGAGATCCAGAGCCGCTACAATCTGATCGGCACGAAGTGCGGGAGCTGCGGCAAGGTCGACTTCCCTCCGCGGGCCGTGTGCCCGACGTGCGGCCGCCGATCCGTCGGGAAGATGCAACGGATTCAACTCGCCGGCAAAGGGGCCGTTGTGACATACACGGTCATCCACGATGCGCCGGCCCAGTTCGAGATGCAGAAGCCGTACGTGATGGCAATCGTCCAGATGGACGAGGGGGTTCGGCTCACCTCACAGCTGATCGACGTGAAGCCGGAACACGTCAAGATTGGGATGAAGGTCCAGGCCACGTTCCGGAAGCTCGGTCAGGAAGGCGAGGCCGGCGTCATCCACTACGGATACAAGTTCCGGCCGATGGCGTGAGAGGTCGACCCAGTTTCGCCACATCTCCTTCGATGAAGCCGATTTTAGGATTCGAGACGGGCCTTAGAAGGCGCTTCTGACGGCATGTGATGCCGAATACCATAGCGAAGGAACGCGAGGAGGATGAACACCGCGTCCTCACCTCTCGATGTCAGGCCGTATGCGACCTTCTCGTTCGTCACGATCCGTTCCACGAGACCTTCCTCCTGCATCTGCCGGAGTCGGCGGGCGAGGACGCGCGGCGTCAGCCCAGGATTGTTGCGCAGGATCTGCCCAAACCGCGTCAACTTCAGGAAGGCCATGTCCCGCAGGATGAGCAACGTCCATTTGCGCCCGAGCCATTTGACGCTCTCGCGGATCGGATCCGCCTGGTACGCCAAGAGCGGGTAGATCTTGCGTTCATCCTCCCTGGCATCAGCCCGCCTTCGCACCACTATCCGTCCGGCCCCTACCAGGCCTATATACTATCCAATGGATATCACTTTGCGCGACGGGGAGTTGACGATGGCACGGAAGACCAGCCGAACCGAATCGGGCCAGGACGGCTCAATGGCCTTCTCCGAGTTTTCGAGCACGGACCCGGCGAAGACCCGGAGTTTCTTGGAGAAGGTGTTCGGCTGGCGCTTCGAGTCCGTGCAGTTCCCGATGGGCGAGTACCTTTCGTTCCGGACGCCGGGCGGTGGGCAAGGCGGAATCCGACCGGCGCAGGCGAAGGAGATCCCGGGGAGCACGAGCTACGTGCGCGTCGACGACCTCGATGCCGCGCGAAAGAAGGTCGAGCGGGCGGGTGGGCAGATCGTCCTGCCGCGCGTGGACGTCCCGGGCATGGGGAGCTTCTTTTGGTTCCGCCCGCCCGGTGGCCCGATCCTCGCGGCATGGCAAGATGCCCCCGCGTTGCCGACGGAGCGTGATTGAATGTCGAATGCGAAGGAAATTGTGATGGCGTATCAGAAAGCACTGGGGAAAGGCGATTTTGCGGGCGCACGAAAGTACATGCACGACGATCTTTCGTTTGTGGGTCCGTTCGAGTCGTTCAACCGACCGGAGCCGTACCTGGAAGCATTGGGAAAGCTGCATCATATCGTCGCGCGCGTCGAGCCGAAGAAGACGTTCGTCGACGGCGACGACGTCTGTCTCTTGTACGACATGGTGACGAACACTCCCGCGGGGACGGCGTTC
>DASWGO010000150.1:0-10392 GCA_036393695.1 Thermoplasmata archaeon | reverse complement strand
GCAGAAGACTCTCGTAGCCATCTCAGCGGACGACCGACGGGTCATCCAGGAGAAACGCAGGATATCCACCCCGGGATTCCACATTCGTCGCTCCACGTTGGCCATAATATTGGCGGTTCCTCTCATCCTCGGAGGTATCATTCTCACCTATCCTTACCTGTCGACCGGCGGCGGGCCCTTCCACTCGCATTCGTTCCTGACAATCACGATTGACGGTCAGCCCGCGACGATCCCCGCGAACATCGGCATCGACTCGAGCCTCTGGCAGGACCATTCGCTGGACCAGGACTCCTCGATGCCGGATGTGCCGGATGGGATGAGCGGGATGGCTGCCCTCCATACCCATGACACCTCGGGCAAGATCCATGTCGAGTCCCGCGTTTCGAGGGAATACACCCTCGGCGAATTCTTCCGGATTTGGGGACAGACATTCGATGCCCAACAGGTTCTCGGACA
This sequence comes from Thermoplasmata archaeon, assembly GCA_036393695.1. Lineage (GTDB taxonomy): Archaea > Thermoplasmatota > Thermoplasmata > RBG-16-68-12 > RBG-16-68-12 > RBG-16-68-12. The sequence goes on along the minus strand of DASWGO010000150.1, from coordinate 9,936 downwards.
TCCAGCCCAGACGGGCCATCGCGTCTGGATGGTCGTCGACGGCTCGACGATGTCCCCGTCCTATTCGGTCGTCCTCCGGGACCAAATGCACATTCAAATCGTATGCGGCGCCGGATGACCGAACCCCCGAACCCGCGGCCCTCCCGGCGTTAGCTCCTTGGTTTTCCGAAGACTTCGTCTCGACGAGCGCCTCCGCGCTGAAGAAGAGTGGGTCAGCGTTTAGGATTTGGGTCATCCCGCGAGTATTCCACGGCCTGGTTGGAGTTTGGCAGGAGTGGTCGAGTCCCCTTCGCGCAGGGGTCTGTTGTCCACGGCCCCCTTGCCTGGTCACTCGACCGTGAAGTGGATTAGGAGCATCGCCAGGAACCCGATGAACACCCACGCGGCCGGTTGGAAACTCCTTGTCGGAAGGATACGCGGGAGCAGACCTACGACGATGAGGGGCACGGCGAATCCCACCTCGGCAGCGGCCGCAAAGACCTTAATCGCCTCCCAGGCCGCCGCGGCGGCGGACACGCTGCCTGGCGAGGCGAACAGGCCGATGGGCAAGTAGGCCGCTGGAACGGCGAGGAGTCCGATCGAGAGCAGCCCGAGGACTTTCTGGGGCTTCCATCCAACGAGGATTGCAGGCACGACGATCAGGGCTCCCTCCGCGAACCGGTGCGCAAGCGTGCCGACGACGACGGCCGGAGTTAGCGGAACGGCCGTCGGAAAGGGCCCGGCAAAACCCTCCCCCAGCACGAGGCCGTCCGCGACGGTATGCAGGGCGAAATATGCGACAGAAAGGGTAACCAGGCCGGATGGACGAGCGCCGCGACGGAACCAAAGGAGCGCCGCGACACCGAGCCCCGTCAACGCACCGCCGGCGGCCGTTGCGGCCGAGAGCATGGGCGTTACCTCGTACTTCAGAAAGGCGTTCCCGACGAGGACATCCGCTCCCGCGTGGGCGATCCCTAGAAAGAGGACCACGCCAACCAGAGCCGCCAAGACCGTTGACTCCCGATCTCGAATTTCCGCTCCAGCGGTGTACAAGAGGAGCCCGCCCGTGGGCATGAGCGAAAATCCTAGAGCTACTAACCAGACATCTGTCACGGGATCGTTCACGCCCCCGCCGACTTTCCGCATCGACGAGGAGCGATATCCTCCCCTATAAAGACCCGAGAGGGAGTCGCCACTCGGCACTCCGAACCGTTCACGGCGCGAACCTGAGATGAGCGGTCGTCGTGGGCAGACGCGCCTTCCAATGACACCGCCAAGTAGATGCAACAGATATTTGGCCGAAGTCCGCGTCCGCTCGATGCATGGCCGCCGCGTCTTCTCCCTGGCCGGGCGTTTCCGCGGTGCCGGATACGCGGCCCGGATGGAGGGTCGGAGTAGGCTGGTCGCTGATCCTCGTCGCCGTCGTCTTCGCCGTGGCTGTCCCGGCCTTGGATATCTTGCAGGCCCCCCCGGCTACGACGCCGGTGCACGACCACGAGGTGGCGCAGGCTGCGCCGATCGTCCACTCGTCGGACGCGATCGCGGTTGCCGCGGAACTCCTCCCGATTCTCGTCGTCGGCCTCAGTCTCGTCATGCCCGCACTCCTCACGTCGGAGCGAGCCTTCGCGCTCGTGGGCGGGCTGAGCCTGCTGTATGCCGACGGGCTCCTCCACTGGTTCGCGATCCTCGAGCATGTCGGCGCAGCGCCCTTCATGTGGTTCTTTGCGGCCTCCGGTGCCGTCCAGATCTTCGCGATTCCCTTCGCCCTGCGATGGGAGCGGGTCGCTTGGTGGTCCGGCGTGGCCCTATCCGTCTTCTTCCTCGTACTATACGCATCAGTGCCCATCGTGCCGGAGCCCCTCAGCGTCGAGCCGGAGGGCGTGACGGGACTGGGGCTCCTCTCGAAGGCTGCGGAACTCGGGATCCTCGGCGGGATGGCGGGCTACTTCGGAAACCGGATCGTCCCCGTGATTCTCCGGCGCCCCCTCCAGAATCGCCGATTGGTCGAACTCCTCCTCGCCGGTTCGGTCCTCACGGCGGGTGTCGCAGGAGTCGAAGCCCTCTGGAATCTCCTGTCGATCCCGGTGTTCCTGATGACGGCCGTCCTCCTGGTCGCCTTCATTCTTTCCCTTGCGGTCGCCCATCGCCGCGGAAGCACTCTGGCGGCAGCGACGGCGTGGGTCCTCGCGTTTTCCCTCGTCCTCGGACATCTGCTCTATGCTGCCTACTACGCCTTGCTCGGCCTCGTCGCCCCCCTCTCCCTCTGCATCCTCAGCGCGGCTAGCATTACGGCCCCGGCCCTCTTCGCTTCGATCGGGCTTCGTCCCCCCGCTCGAGCGCGCGATTTGTTGGGCAGGACCCCCCATTTATGACTCAGGGTTTACACTAATTTGGATGAGGGATTTTGGATTCGTACTCGAGGGCATGCGGTCGCAGACACTCTGATTTGGGACGCATCAACCGTCGGGGTGCCGGGTATTCGTCAGAATTGTTGCCGCGTTCTCTGCACTGCCCGATCGATGAGGTTTGGGGCGTCAGAGAAGACTCCCCACGTTCTGCATGACCCGAGGGCTTATGGTCGCGCCTTGCCGCCCAGGCGACGAGGGGGGTCGCAGAACGCCAGAATTCCTCTCCCGCGGCCGTGAGCTGATATTCCACGCGCGGCGGGATTTCCGCGTGTGCGCTTCGCACGAGAAGGCCCGCGCGCTCGAGCTCCCTTAAGCGTGCTGCAAGCGTCTTCGGGCTAATCGACCCAAGCCGTTTCTGGAGCTCCGTGTACCGCAGCCGGCCATGGTTCGCGAGGGTGCCCACGATCAGTACGGACCACTTCTTCGCAACGGCGTTCAGCACGCCCTCGAGCAGGTGCGGACACATGTCCCCCGGCGAGCGGACGAGGGCGCATCCAGGGACGACCGGTAGGTCCGAGGGCCCACTATCCTTCCGGGAAGGCACTCCCCGTCGCCTCCGTGGAACGGATAAATACTTCCCAATGGATAGTGGTTTCGATGAAACGCAGCAAGAAGGCGCTGCCGGTGCGTCCGTTGCCGCTGCATCCGAGCGGAAAGTGCCCACTCTGTCCGCCGTCGAAGACCTAGACGGCGCAGCGAACGGACGGCGACCGCCTCGCGGGTGTTCAAGGATTCCGAGCTTCGACGGGAGCACCCCCTGCTCTTGGCGTACCTCAATTCGTCCGTCCTTCTGTCGGGCATTGACATCTCCACATGGAGAAGCCGCGTATCCCTCCAGGTCCGCTATTCCTCCATCAGGATGTGTCCATCGGGTGGCGGTTTGGGTCGGTCTCTTCCGACGTTTTGGGGACCCTAGGGTCAGCGACTCGGCAAGTCCACTTTTACAGATCCCCCTGGCGGAGTCTGATGTCTCCGGAGAGACGCCTCGCATCCAAGCCGATTAGGAGGTATGCCAACAGACTCTCGCTGTGGCCGGAATCCGGAGCTCGCGGGTGGTGTGATTTTCCGAACCGGCCGACTGGTAGGTCCCCGTTGCTCGGGGGGCCCCATCTCACACCGCCAAATCGGGCCGTCTCCGTAACGCTATATACCGTCGCTTCAATTCCTGAGGCGCTCGTCGGAGTGGGGTGGATGATGAATCGGATTGCGCGTTCGTCTCTGATCGGGACGATGGCTTTCGTGTTGCTCGCGCTGACTCCGCTCTCCGCGCAAGCGAGTCAGACCTTGACGCGCGTCGAGCACCCGAATGTCCTTGTGACGATCGATCCAGAGGCGAGTTCGCAGAACGAGGTCACGATCGCCGCGTTCCCGAGCGACCGAAACGTACTCGTGGCGACCGCGCGCGATACGCGGCAGGCGAGCGGCTTCTCGTGGGCCGGCTACTACCGATCCACGGACGGCGGAGACACGTGGCAGAACGCTCTCGTACCGGGCTTCCCCGGGGACACCTCACCCGAGGGGCTCTCATCGCCCGTGCATGATGCAGGATGGAAAATCGGGAGCGACCCCGTGATCACTGCGGACCGCGAGGGCCGCGTCTACCTGGCGTGGCTCTCGTTCGGGCCGAGTACGACGGAATTCGCGGGTTGGCTCGTCCTCACGCGGTACTCGGACTTCGGGGCAACGTACGACTTCACATCCGTCGCCTACGCAGGCCACGACACCCCGAGCGACAAACTCGGCGGTCCTGGGAACTCCCGCGTGACCGATAAAGAGTGGATCGCGGTCGACGACACGGGCGGGACCTGCGACGGGAACCTGTACATCCCGTGGGCCTTCTTCGAGGGGAGCCACGGCACGAAGATCGTGCTCCAGCGCTCCACGGACGGGGGCCTGACCTGGACACCGATCCTCCCGCTCAGTCACTCCCCGAATGCGCAGAACCAGGGCGCGACGGTCGCGGTCGGCCCCGGAGGGGAGGTGTACGTCGCCTGGGAGGATTTCCACAAGGACCAGATCCTGTTCACCCGGTCCCTCGACTGCGGCCAGACGTTCGACATGGAGCGGGGGATCGCGTCGATCGTCCCGGTCCCGGAACCGCTCCCGGGGAGCGCGTACCGCCTCGATAGCTTCCCGCGGATGGCCGTGAGCCAAGCTACAGGCTCGGTCTTCATTACGTGGGCGGACTATCGTACGGGAGATGCGGATGTCCTTCTCGCGCGGTCGACCGATCGGGGCGTGAGCTGGTCGGCGCCCGCCCGCGTGAACGATGTCACCACAAACCACCAGATCTTCCCCGCGATCACAACGTTCGGCGGTCGGGTGGACGTTTCATTCTACGATAGCCGGAACGACCCAGGGGGAAAGCTCCTGGACATCTACTATGCGCAGTCGAACGATGATGGGCTCACCTTCCTCCCGAACGTGCGGGTGACCGACGCGGCTTTCGACCCAAACCTCGGGATCACCGGCGGCGGCGCCGCGTTCCTCGGCGACTACAACGGCATTGCCTCGAATGCCGCGGGCGCACATCCGATCTGGGCGGACAATCGCAACGTCTCTCTCAGCGCGCTCCGTGACCAAGACATCTATACCGCGACGATTTCGTAACCACGCCGCGAGAGACTCTAGCACGGCTACGAAGAAGCTATCAGTCGGATCTGAACGGAGTCCGCAAAAATGGGTAAGGGAGGGAGACCGGACGGTCTTGATCATGATGGACAGGACGACGTTCTGCTCTCGGCGTCTCTCAAAGCGGCCGCTGCTCTGTCGGACGCTGACACGACCACATGGAGAAACGGTGCATCCCTCTGGGTCCGTCGCGTCTAATGGACGAGGACCTTGCACCGCGGGCGAGCGATTTTGGTCGCAAGCACTCTGAATCGGGAGACGCATCGAAGGTTGGCGCCAATCGTCGGGGGAATCCCCATGCCGAATCAAGTGTCCCGTTTATGTGAAAGTGCGACCGATCCTCAGCCGGAGAGCGATCCGCGGCCGACGACGGTAGGCCACGATGCCTCGCGGGCTTGAATATCGAGCGTCGAACCTCCTCCCGTTCTCAGAATTCCGCAGGAGCGATGCAATCGATTGGTGACCCCGATGCCTTTTGAACGACAACGGCATTCACGGTACCATGGCGAAGGGTCGAGGTGCCGAAGTTCGGGTTCGAGCAAAGGAGACAGTCAAGCTGGGTACTCTCGACGTGACAAATCGGACCGCCAACTCGATTATGGTCAAGAAGACCGCGAATGGGCTCGTCGTCACCGACTGTTGCCTCGAAGAGCAAAGGATGTAGTCGAGGCCCGCCGGCGTGGACGGTCAAACGGACTGTCGTCGCATGAGGAGCGCGTTCGTCACGACGATCACACTTGAGGCGGCCATGAAGAGCGCGCCCCACTCGGGTCTCAACACGATGCCTGCCGGCACTCCGACCCCCGCGGCGAGGGGGAGCGCGACCGCGTTGTAGCCGGTCGCCCAGATGAGGTTCTGCCGCATCTTGCTCGACGTGAGCCGGCTCAACCGGATCAGGCGCACGACGTCCCTCGGGTCGTTCCGGACGAGGACGATGTCCGCGGACTCAATCGCCACGTCCGTCCCTGCGCCGATCGCGATTCCGACGTCCGCTTGGACGAGGGCCGGCGCGTCGTTCACGCCGTCCCCGACCATCGCGACCCGCTGCCCCTCCTTCTGCAACCGTTCGACCGCCCCGGCCTTGTCGCCCGGCAGGACTTCCGCGAAGAACGTGTCGAGGCCGAGCTGGCCGGCGACGTAGGCGGCCGTGGCGCGGTTGTCCCCCGTCAGCATCGCGACTCGGATTCCAATCGATTTGAGGTCGGCGACGGCCCCCCTCGATTCGTCCCGGATTACGTCGGCGAGGGCGATGACGCCGGCCAGGCGGTCGTCGATGACCGCATGGACGGTCGTCTTTCCCTGGCCCGCGAGGCGATCCGCTTCCGCTGGCGGTTCGAGGCTGAGGTCCTGGAGCAACGCTCGATTCCCGAGGACGACCGAGTGCCGATCCGCCTTCGCGCGGGCGCCTTTCCCGGGAAGGGCGATGAAGTCGACGACGTCGGGCAGGGCGAGGCCCCGAGATTCCGCGCGTGCCACGATCGCCTTCGCGATGACGTGCTCCGAGTTCCGCTCGACCCCGGCGGCGAGCCGGAGGATGTCGGCCTCCGCCCAGGAGCCGAACGGGATGACGTCCGTGACGCCGAACCGGCCCGTCGTCAAGGTGCCCGTCTTGTCAAACAGGACGATGTCCAGGTCCATCGCGGCCTCGAGGCCCTCCGCGTTGCGGATCAGGAGACCTCGCTGCGCACCCATCGTCGTCGAGATCACGGTGACCGTGGGGATCGCGAGGCCGAGGGCATGCGGGCACGCGATCACGAACACCGTGATCATCAACGTGAGCGCGAAGAGACTATCCGCCCTCGCCACGCCGAACCAATATGCGAACGTCGCGACGCCGAGGCTCACGGCGATCAGCGTGAGGACCGTCGCCGCACGGTCCGCGAGCCGTTGCACCCGCGGCTTAGATTCCTGCGCTTCGCGCACGAGGTTCACGATCTGTGCGAGGGCCGTCTCCTCGCCCGTCTTCGTGACGCGCACGCGGAGCGCGCCTTCTCCGTTGATCGTCCCGCCGAGGACGTTGTCTCGAGGACCTTTCGACACGGGTTTCGATTCCCCGGTGACGAGGGCCTCATTCACAGAACTCGCGCCTTCAATCACGACGCCGTCGATTGGGACCTTTTCGCCGGGTCGCACGAGGACGACATCGCCGAGGGCCAGGAGGGCCGTCTCGACCTGCTCGATCGAGCCGTCGGCCTTCACGCGGTTCGCGGACGGCGGGATGAGCTGCACAAGCTCCCGCAACGCCCCGGAGGCGCCGCGGACGGAGCGCATCTCCATCCAGTGTCCGAAGAGGAGGAAGAGCACGAGGGTCGAGATCTCCCAATAGAAGTCCGGTGCGACGAAGAGGAACGTTGCGCCGACGCTGTACAGGTAGCCGGAGAGGACCGCGAGGCTCACGAGGACGTCCATGTCGGCCGTGCGGGCGCGGAGCGCGGTCGCGGCGCCCCGGTAGAACGGCACGCCGCCGTACACGACGATGATCGAGGCAAGGACCACGAGGACGAGGTTGAGTCCGGAGAGATCGGGAAGGCGGAAACCGGTCCAGGACTGAATCGTGGGCGAGAGAATCAGGACAGGAATCGCGAGGGCGAGGACGACGAAGAATCGGCGACGCATCTCCTGCTCCATCATCGCGTGGTGGTCGTGCTCCGCGGGGCGGCCCGTCGCGTGGGCCCGATGTTCCGCCTCGGCGATATGCAGGGTCGAGGGGCGCGCACCGCACTCGAGGCCGATTTCCCGGAGGCGTTGGACGACGGCCTCGGATGACCCCTCGGGGGCGAGAGAGACCGTGACCGCGCCGGTCATCGGATTCAGGGAGGCCGCTAGAACGCCCGGTACATCGAGGAGTCGGGCCTCGACCCGCTCGCTGCAGTCGGGTGGCAGAAACTCTTGGAGCTGCAGGACGAGCTTGCGCTCCTGCGATCGCGCTGCCATTTGCATGTGCTCCGCGTGGCCGTGATGTTCCATGCAGACCGCCGAATCTGAGGCAACGGTTAGCAGCCCATGAAACCGACGGGGCGGGTCGACCCGTGTCGAGAAAAGGGAGAAGGACCAAACGGTCCCTCTCGTGCGGGGACGGGACGACCTTCTGCGCTTGACGTACCTCAATTCGTCCGCTGGTCCGTCAGACATTGACATGCCCATACGGAGAAATCGCGAATCCCTCCGGGTCCGCCATTCCTCCATGACGACGTGTTCGAGGGGATGGTCCTGTTCGGTCATGCCGCGTCTGACGGTTGCTGACTCTTAGTCGCCAGGATCTTTGACCTTGACGAGCGGAGTCTGCCACGCCTCCTGGGCAGCCTTCTGACATCGTGTCGTTCGCAGGACGGCGTAGGGCATCACCGCCGTCTGCATCGAGTGGCGCAAGCGCTTTCCCGAGGCTTTGTTACTCGGCTCGGTGCACTGGCTACACCTTCACGCGTTTCCCTGATGCCGCGGACCTCTCGATGGCCGCGATAACCTCGTGGCGCCGGACGGCGTCAGCGAAATCCGGAACGGTGTGAGTCCCGTTCTCGATGTCTGCCGCGAACGCGGCGTAGGCACGCCCGACGTTATACGCGGGCGTGCCTTCCAGGCTGGTGAGCGCGGGCCATTTCTGCGTCAGCGCCGCCGGGGCAGCAAGCTCGGCGGGCTCGCTCCGCCCGTGTGCTCCCGCGACGGTCAAGGGATAGATTTCGGGGTATGCCGCGTCAGCGGTAATCCGGAGCGTTCCGTCCGTTCCGTTGATTTCCCACAGGAACCCGGTACCGCCGGCCACTGCCTCACGGACATGGACGCTGGCGGTGGCCCCGGACGTCAGGGTGCCGATCACCGCGATTTGGTCGGCCGCGGTTTTCACGATCTGCTCCCCGGTCTCTTCGATGGTGATGAGCGGCCTGCGGAGATTCGAGACGGCCGACAGGTCGGCGAACTCGCCCAGTACGAAGTTGAGGATGTCCAGGCTGTGGCCGACGGCGATCGTGAGCACGTTGGCCCCGTTTGTCTTGTCGAGCATGTAAGCGTTGGGCTGGCCGACGACGTCGCCCGGGACCGACAGCCCGACCATGGTCGTTGACAGGACCTCACCGACGTATCCGTCGCGGAGCAGCTCTTGAACGAACTCGATCGCCGGGGCCTGGCGGGCCTGCAACCCGACGACCGTGCGCACCCCCTGTTTGGCGGCGAGTGCGGCCATCGCTCGCGCGTCGTCGAGGTCGCGGCCAAGGGGCCACTCGCAGTAGACGGCCTTGCCGGCGGCAAGTGCGGCGGAGACGATCTCTCGATGGTGCGGGACCTTGACCGTAACGGCGACCACATCGATGTCTGGTTGGCTCACCATCTGCTTGGGGTCTGAGAACACCGCGCGGACCCCGAACGCTTCGCCCGCATCGCGCGCGGATTCCGCGCCGTGCCCGCTGAGTGCCCGGATCTCGTAGTTCGGCAGCGCGTGCAATGCCGGGATGTGGGCGGTGGCGGCCCAGCCCCGGACGGGGCTGACCCCGATGATGCCGACACCCAGCGTCGATTCAGGAATTGCTCGGGCGGATCTCACCTCAAAGCTCCTGCTGCGGGCGGTCGACGAGAGTGCTCCCTATCAAGGCTCGCCTTCCCGGGAGTGATCGGTACGAAACTGCCTCGTAGACGAGTATGAACGGGTCCACGAGCGTGTACGGGATCCGCCGGTGCGCGGAGGATCCGAGGACGTCGGGCTCATCATCGGGGCGGATCCGGGCGTGCTCGACCAGGACGATCTCATGCTCCGATGTTTCGATTTGGGTGGCCATGGTGGATTCCGCCATCGGCTTGCGCTAGAAGCCGAGGACCTCGTCAACGAAGACGACGGTGATGCGGCCGGGCACGAGCTCGCGGTTGATGATGAGGACCTTGTTGACGCCGCTGTGCACGCCATACGCCGCCTGGGCGCGGGCATCCTCGA
>DASWGO010000149.1:0-2924 GCA_036393695.1 Thermoplasmata archaeon | reverse complement strand
CTCGATCTCTTGCTCGCTCACTTTGTTTCCGAGCGCCCGGTTGATGTCATGGACATGGGGCGCCAGTTCTTCTCTCACAGAAGTCACGTTCCCGAGGCGTGTCTGTTTCTCGCCTCGATAATGTGCATGGGCCCGTGGTATAAAGGGGTTCGGCGAGGTGGCCGAAAGTACCGGGCGTACAAGGCCGCAAGGTTCATTCCGCCGGCCCCCTTCGAGACCGCCGTGGACACTGACGAACTGCTCCGGGCGATCATTGAGTTCCTCCGGATCTGGCGCGAGCAGTCTCCCTCGAAGGTCTCGACCTCCTGGGGTACGATCTACCGCGACGAACGATTCCCGTCGATCCACCAGGCGAACCTCGGCTGGGTGGCCTCTCTTCCGGACGAGGGTTCCGCGAAGATCCTGGCCGACCTCGCCTCGGCATTCCACGGCACGGCCGTGCGGCATCAGGCTCTCCTCTTTGAGGACGCAGCGGAAGCCTACGCGGTGCAAGAAAGCCTGGCCCGGCAAGGGTTCCGGCCGATGTCGGAGCTGGCCATGGCCAAAGTCGGGCTCCCCGCCTGTATCGTGAATCCGGAGGTCGAGATTCGCCTCGCAGCGGAGGACGCGACCGCGGATGACTTCCGGATCTTGAAGATTGCCACCGAAGCGGCCATGGGCTACAGCCCCCAGGTGGTCGATCAGCTCTGGGGCTTCTGGCACGAGCGCTCACGGCGGGTCGGGATGCAGCCCTATGTGGCCTACCTGAACGGGATACCCGCCGGGACGATCAGCGTGTGGGCGCGGGGTCCCTTTGCCTGGATCGACGACGTCGCGACCCACCCGGACTTCCGCCTCCGGGGAATTGCGCGGACGATGACTTTTGAGGCGTGCCGGCGAGCGGCCATGGCGCGTTGCGAATGGGTCTTGTTGACCGCGGACCTGTTCGACACGCCCAAGGAGATGTACCGGACGCTGGGATTCGAACCGGTCGGCGAGGTTCGAGGGTTCGTTCGCGAATGAGTCTTGAGGCGAATCCTTCTTACGAAGCTTCCCGATTGCGCCCTGTGGACCTCGGACTTCGGGGGAAAGTGGCCCTCGTCGCCGCCGCGAGCCAAGGACTGGGCCGGGCCGCCGCATTCGCCTTCGCGCGGGAGGGATGCAAGGTCGCCATTTGCGCGCGGAACGCCGCCGCACTCGAGGACACCGCGAACGCCATCCGGAAAGAGACGAAGGCGGACGTCGTTGCCATTGCGGCCGACATCTCTCGCGCGGACGGAGTGAAGGCCTTCGCCGACGGTGCGGTCCGCTCGTTCGGCGGGGTGGACGTCCTTGTGCCGAACGCGGGCGGCCCGCCGCCAGGCGGTTTCGAGGCCCTGGCCGACGACCAATGGGCGAAGGGCTGGGAGTTGACGTTCCAGAGCACGGTCCGCCTCGTCCGTGCCTGTCTCCCCTCGATGCGAAACCGCGGTGGAGGAGCCGTCGTCGCGATCCTCTCGATGTCCGTGCGCCAGCCGATCGACAATCTCGTCCTGTCGAACTCGTTGCGCCTCGGAGTCGTCGGTGCCTTGAAGACCCTCGCGAGGGAGGTCGCCAAAGACCGAATTCGCGTGAACGGCGTCGCGCCAGGGTGGATCGCGACGGATCGGACGATTCAGCTGCACCGTGCGCGCGCGGAGAAGGAACGCCGCCCGATCGAGGACGTGCAAGCAGCCGTGTTGCAGGAGATTCCGATGGGTCGAATGGGCACGGCGGACGAGGTCGCAGACCTGATTGCCTTCCTCGCCTCGGACCGGGCGGCCTACATCACCGGAGTGATTGCGCAGATCGATGGCGGCCTGTACCGCGGGATCTTCTGAGATCACGCATCGCGTTTCGGCTGTTTGCTCGGCGTGTTCGCGCACGACCAGCACGAGCGGCGGGATGTGCTGTTCCAGGCGCGGCACTGGCGGCACTGCCATGTCTCCGAAGCGGACCCACGGACCCGCGAGAAGGCATAACGGCCGATTCCGGCTCCGCAAGACCAGCAGACGCCCAACTCGGCCTCGTTCTTGACTCCACAGTGCGGGCAATCCCAGCTGGGTCCGATGATCTGCGGCAGATTCCGGGCTCGAATGCGCCAGTCTGCCCAAGCAAAGACCGCGCCGCCGACAAGGAGCACGAGAAGAGCGCCGGACAGCAGGTCTTCCACGTTGGAGAAAATTCCCGCGTCGACGTAATATAGACTCTCCGCTAGTTATCACCGGCGTCACTACTGCGAGACGGCGGTCACTGATTGAACGTCTCGATCTTCTCGAACGTCTGCTTCAGATATTTGATCAGGACATCGCGGTTGCGTCGCAGGTGGCTTTCGTACCACGTGCGGACGAGGTCCGCGAAAAGCCGGTGGAGGTCGTCCACGCTCGCCCGGTCCAGCGGTTGTTCGTAGAGCGTGTGAATCGTCCAGATGCGTTTCCAGCCGCTGTACTTGTAATAATGCTCCCCCTCGCAATACTCGAACGTCACACGGAGGTGGATTTTTCCGTCGGCCTCCACATAGTTCACCTTGAGCGCATCTCCGACGCGGCCTTGGTCCATCGATCGGTCGAGCAGCTGGATCGTCTGGACTGCGGCCGGGTTGAAGCCGGGTCGCCAGTGCCAATCCCCGTCCGGGAACGTGTCCGGAAAGACGGCCCAGTTGGTGTACGAGGGCTCGAGGGCGAAGTGGACGTTGATCTTGTTGAAGCGCTTCCAGACTTTCCAGAAGTCCTCGATGAGCGTCTTGTTGAGCTCGAGGCGCGCGACGTTCTGCTCCCCGACGTCCTCGATGATTTCTTTCGTTTTTTTCTCGAGTTCCGCGTCCAGGGAGGAGAACCAGTCATCCCCCTTGGCCTTCTTCGCCGCCATGGCCAAGTCCCTTCTCACCATCGCCGAATGAAATCTCTCACTATATAGGTATTTGTCAG
>DASWGO010000148.1:0-5578 GCA_036393695.1 Thermoplasmata archaeon | reverse complement strand
AAAATAAGTAGGGCCGGCGCGCCAGATCGAGGGTGACGCCGGCCGTTCGGTTCGTCCTCAGCTGCCCGGGCCCGAGGAGGTCCCCATCTGCACGTCCGTGTACTGGTCGAGGTTGTTCCCTCCGTTGTTGTCGGAGCCTTGGCCCATCACGATTCCGGGCACGCCCCACTGGACGTCGTTCCCGATCCATCCGAAGCTCGGATCCCAGACGTTGAGTGTCGTCACGAAGCCGACGCGCACGAGCACCTGATCGCCCAAGCGGTACTGGGCCAGGCTGTCGATCACATGGAGCGGCCAGGCGACGTTCGCCAGGGTTTGCATCGCGCCGTTCCAGTCGATCTCCAGCGACGACTCGTACCACCAGCCATCCGGGTACGGGGTGTTCCACCAGGTCGGATAAATCGTCACGCCGGACGGAGGTGTGTACCCCAGCGTCACGCCGAACGATGCGCCGTAGACGGTCCCACCCAGGTTGATCGCCCAGTCGATGTGCCCCGGGTAGCCTCCCGTGTCCACGTTCGGAACCGGGTCCACCGCGGCGGGCAGCCAGTTGTTGACGTTGCTCGTCGTGTCCAGGACCCAGATTCGCATGAACGTCTGCCGGGCCGTGATCACCTGCGAGGACCCCGGACAAAGCGGGACGCCCAAGCCGTTGAACGCCATGTGGACGTCGAACAGCTCGTAGTGGTTCGCGTTCCCCGCCTGCGCCGGATCGTACTCGATGTCACCCGGCATCTGCGCGGTCACCGTCTCCTGGTAGTAGATCGTCCCGCACGGTCCTCCCGTGATCGGGAGCGAGTACTGGAAGCTCTCGTACGCCTTCGACGTGCTCACGTCCGTGGGGTAGAAGGAGCTCGAGTACGTCCCCGGGTTGTACTTCTTCGCGGTCGCCGTGATCGTGAAGGTCGTCGTCACATGCACCGCGAGACCGGTCAGCAAGGCGGAATGGACCTTGCAGGGGAGGGTGATCGTGTGCGACGATTGCCCCGACACCTGGTACGTGACCGAGTCGCACGACGAAGTCGGATTCGTCGACCACGACAGGTTGGCCACGGTCCCCGAAAGGGAATTCCGATTCACGTTCACGTTCGAAATCACCACCGTCCCTGGCGGGGGTGGCGCGGCCGCTGCGAGAGGCAGGGCGTTTGCCAGCAGCGCCGCCAAAGCCACGATTGCCCAAATCCGTTCGATTTTCTTCATGCGGTTTCACCTGATCCTCGACGAGGATCGGAACGGAAGGAGGCGACCGGGGGACATATCGAAGCTTACCGAACCGTCACCAGCATGATACCAGAACCAAGCCAGAGGCCCCAAGTGGGATGAGACCGAAAGCCGTATTCGGCGCAGCGGCGCTCCGGGTCTATGGACGCTCGAAAACGCCGAGTCCGCGTGACGGGAATCGGAGGCATCTTCTTCAAGGCGAGGGATCCGAAGGCGCTGGCCCGCTGGTATCGTGAGCACCTCGGGATCCAGATTGACGGCTTGGTCGCGCTCTTCACCTGGCGAGCCGGGAAAACTCCGGGGGGCCGGGGGCACACGGTCTGGTCAATCTTCCCCGCGGAGACCGCGTATTTCGGCAAAGGCGGCTCCTCGTTCATGATCAACTACCGCGTGAAGGACCTCGATGGTCTCCTCGCGGTGTTGCGGGAAGAAGGGATCGATAGCGACCCGAAAGTTGAGGACACCGGGTACGGCCGGTTCGGCTGGATAACGGACCCCGAAGGGAACCGGATCGAGCTGTGGCAACCGCCGAAGGCGTACCGCGCCCCCGAAACCGCGCTGGCGATGGAGTAGGCGCGAGGTCACGCCTTCTGCTTGAGCTCCATCTGTTGGAACACCAGGATGGAGAGGACGACCATGGCAATCGAGAAGCCAACGAGCACGACCACCGAGATGGCGGCGGAAACATCGGTCGAATAGGTGGCGAGCGGCGTAACCGAAATCGTGTTTTTCAAGATAGACTTCAGGTAATGGATTACGCTGAGTTTCCGCACGTCCCCAGGAATATTGCCCACGACAGACTCCCACAAGAAACCGAGGAGCAATCCCACGAAGAGCGGTCGGCGTACGAGGACGGAGATGAAGAGGAACAGCGCTCCGTAGGCGGCGCTCCCGAGGATCGTCGTGAGCAGGAAGCCCGATAGGACATCGAGATCGGCCGAGAACGGGGTCCCCGTGTGGAGCTCCGTGACGCCGTACGCCAGCACGATTGGCGGGACAAGGAGGACGAGGGCGGAGGCCAGGTAGGCGACGTATTTGTAGAATACGAGGGCGGGCTTCGAGATAGGTCGGGTGAGGAGGTACGGCAGCGTGTTGTCCTCAATCTCGTCTCGGATCAGGGTGGACGCGTTGACCAACGTCACGAAAATCAGGACGAGTTGGAGGAACAAGGGGATCAGCAGGATCTGGAACAACTGAATGCCCAAACTCTCCACCCGCGCGACGGCGAGCCCGACGGTCAGGATGAGCGGCACGGCCGCGAGAACCCCAATCGCGATGCCGCGCCTCGTTCCCATCAGGTACCGCAGCGTCAAGCCAGTGACGACCCACGCCTTTCGAAGGGATTCGACGAGGTCCACGTGATCACCCGACGAGATACCGGAACACGGCGTCCAAGCTGTCGTCGGGGCTCTCGAGTCCGCGGACCTCGAGCTTCGTGTCCGCCACGATTCCCGGGAGTTCTCGGTAGAACGCGTCCGGTTTTCGGGTGCGGACGAGGAGTTCCTCGGCCGACGGAAATTCGAACGAGACCACATGGTCCAAGCGGGCGAGCGCCTGAGCGAGCTGACGGGGTCGAGGCGTATCGAGACGCACGGCGTGGGGATGGGTGTCGATCAGCGCACGGATCGCGTGGATGTCGCCGGAGGCAATCGCCTTGCCGTTGTGGATCAGCACGATGTTGTTCGTGACCCGCTCAATCTCGTAAAGGACGTGGGTCGACATGAGCACGTGACCGCCGGCCTCGGCAAACTCAGAGATCGTCCGGAGGATCTTGATGCGGGCCATCGGGTCCGCCCCGGAGAGCGGTTCGTCAAGGATCAGGACCTCCGGTTTGTGGGCGAGCGCCTGCGCGAGCTTTGCTCGCTGTCGCATCCCGCGGCTGTACGTCCGCGTCAGTCGATGCGCGGCCGCGGACAGGCCGACGACTTTCATGGCGTCCGTGGCGGCCTTCCGGGCGTCGGCGGACGACATCCCGTCGAGGCGCAGCAGGGTCTCCACGAATTGCTGACCCGTGAGCCATCCGTACATCTGGTTGTGTTCTGGGCAGTACCCAAGGCGGCGCATCAGGGGCACGTTGTTCCACGGATTCTCGCCGAGCAGCCGGACGCCCCCCTGATCGGCGTGGAGTTGCCCGATGAGGAGCTTGAACAGCGTGCTCTTCCCCGCGCCGTTCGGCCCGACGAGGCCGGTGATGCCGCGACCGAACGATGCCGTGAAGCCGTTCAGACCGAGCACTTCACCGTACCACTTCGAGACGCCGACGGCATCGACGATGCCGGTCACCCGGTGACCACCTCGACCGCCTTCATGCGAATGTACGTGATCAGGGCCGCGAGGATCGTCCCGGCGAGCAGGATCACGAGGGACCATGTCCAGTTGATCGGATTTCCGGAGTAACCAAACGCGGCCTGCGCGACCGCAACATAATTGTCCCATGGCGACGCGTACAGTACCGCCGGATTCCCGACGGCTCCGGCCAAGATTCCCGCTGGGATGGTCAGGCCGAAGTTGACCGCGAAGACGCCCGCCGCGGCGATGCTCTTTCGGCGGGTGAGACTCGAAAGAAGTAGCGCGACAGATGTGCAGAAGACCGTTAGGAGCGCGCCCACCAGAATCGAGAGCCCGATGGCTTGGAGGCCGATTGTCCACGAAACGAAGCCGAGCAGTGCTGCGACCAACGGAGTCAGGACGAGCGGCAGGACCGTGATCATGGAAACGAGTGGGGCGAGGATTGCAGCCTTGGCGAGCAGGTAGTCCGCATGCGTAATCGGGCGACTCAAGTACAGTGTAAACGCCATCGAGTGGAGATCGTCAGCGATGAGCCCCGATCCGATGATCGCCGCCATGAGGGTCACGAAGAACAAAATCGCACCGTTGGAGGCCGGCATCGCGAAGAAGCTAAGGTCAGGTGTTGACGTCGGGAACAAAATCCGAGCGAACAGCACGGTCACAATCGAAGAAATCGTGACGAGCGCGGCGCCCATCCCGATGACGACAATCGCGGCTGGCCGACGGAACTCCCGACGAAGCCCCGTCGCGATGATTGCGCGGACCCGTTGGGCGCGAGGGAGGAGCGGCATCTCCCGCCGCTTGTACGTCGGAAGGGTGATCGACACCTAGGCATCTCCCCCGGCCTTGCGCTCCACGAGCTCGAGGAACAGTTCCTCGAGGCTTCGGACGACCTTGCCCATGTACCGCACCTCGGCCCCGAGCGCCTTCGCGGTGTCGAAGACTGCGGCCTCGATCCCGTCTCGACGGCTCACATAGATGGCGGTGGCACTCACATCCGCGTCGAACCCCGCCTCCTTCAGACGATGGGCGAACCCCTCCCGGTCGCCGCGGATGTCGATCCGCAGGCGGTCCGAGGCGCCGGCCAAGAGCCGATCGAGGTCCCCCGCGGCGATCTGATGCCCGCCGTCCAGGATGATGACGTACTTGCAGATCGTCTCGACGTCGGGGAGGAGGTGGCTCGACAAGAGCAGATTCCGTCCGGGAGACTTTGCGATCTTCCCGACGAGGTCGAGCATCTCGGTCCGACCGCGCGGGTCGAGGCCCGTCGTGGGCTCGTCGAAGATGTACAGCTGCGGGTCGTGGACCATCGCCTGCGCGAGCTTCACCTTCTGCTTCATGCCCGTCGAATACTCCGCGACCTTTCGGTACCGCTCCTCCTCCACTCCGACGAACTGGAGGACATCGTGCGCCCGGCTCATCGCGGTATCCCGATCGAGCCCGCTGATCCGCCCCATGTACGAGACGAGTCCGACGCCGGTCATGTCCGGGATCAGGCAGTCGTGTTCCGGCATGTACCCGATCCGCTCCCGCACCGCAAGGCCATCCCCGATGTCGCGGCCGAGGACGCTCGCGGTACCCGCGGTCGGACGCAGGAGACTCAGGAGCAGCCGCAAGAACGTCGTCTTGCCGGCGCCGTTCGGGCCGACCAGCCCGATCGCGCCTTCAGGAATCGACACGCTGAGGTCGTCGACCGCGCGGACGTCGCCGAACACTTTCGTCAAACCGGCGGTCTGAACGAGGGCCATCGTCGCCTCCTCATCGGGGCCGTCCGCTCTCGGGCGGAGTGGCCTGCGATACGCGTCGTTGGATTCGAGCCTTCCGGCGCCTCCCCAGGACAACGAAGATCAGGAGGATGGCGGCCACGACCGGGATGGCGACGTAGAATAGGAGGTCCACCACGCTCAGCCCGGACGGCGGCCCGGCACCGTACGAGTACGACTTGAGGCGCATCTCCGCCGATGGCGTGCCGTTCTGATACGCGGTTCTCTGCACGTAGAAACCGACGTCGTTCGAGAAGTACGCGGTCTCGTTGCCGGCGGCGACACCGCTCGGGAAGCCGGGGAAG
>DASWGO010000147.1:0-6160 GCA_036393695.1 Thermoplasmata archaeon | reverse complement strand
CTGGACGATCGAGCCGGCGGTCCAGCTCGTGTTGAGGTCGACCTTCTTGTACAGGGTATCCGCCCGGTTGATGTAATCGCTGAACCGATCGGTCGTGCTGTTATACACCCGCGCATAGTTCGCGATGCCGTTCCCGTTCGAGTCCTTGAACTCGACGAGCGAATTGAGCTTGACCGCGTAGAGGGTGTAGATCTTGATCGGCCGGTTCTCCGCGAACCTGCGCCCTTGCTCGTCCTTGACCTGGGCGACTCCGAGGTACCGCGCCTTGATCGCGACGATGTAGATGTTGTTCGGGTTCGCCGCCGTCCCGTACACGACGCCGAACGCGGCGTCCGAGCCGAAGCGGACGAACACATGGTTGCCCCCGCCGAGCGCCGTCGTCGGGCCCGTCTCCTGGACGAGCTGGCCATTGATCAGCGTCGCGGCTCGGGCTCCGGGTGTCGCCAGAACGGCCATTCCTCCCGTGGCGACCAAGAGCAAGCCGATGAGAATCGCCTTCGCGTTCATGGAGAATCGAACCTCTTGAGAGTCCTGGGCTCGCGAGGGACCATTTGAAACCTTCCGCGCAATTGTCAATCCCGATTGCGTCCAAATCCTCGAGCGCGTTGGGCCTCGAGACGACTCGGAATCGAATCACGGAGCGGAAGCGTCGCTGCGCAAGGTTCTTAGAACACATAACCGTACGCGCGCGAGATGAAGACTCGGACTCTCGGTCGCACGGGGCTGAAAGTCTCCGAAATCGGGCTCGGTGCCTGGGCGATTGGCGGGAACGCCCACGGGAACTCGTACGGGCCGACCGACGACGCGGAATCGGTCGCCACGGTCCGGCGCGCAGTTGAGTTCGGTGTGAATTTCATCGACACAGCGGATGTGTACGGATGGGGCCACAGCGAGGAGCTCCTCGGTGAGGCACTCGAAGGACGTCGCGACGACGTGCACATCGCGACAAAGGTCGGCGGGGATTTCTACCACGGCGGCGTGCGGATGAACTTCGATCCCGGATACGTCGCATTCGCCCTCGAGCGGTCGCTCAAGAGACTCCGCACCACGCATGTCGACGTGTACCAACTCCACAATCCGCCCATGGAGATGATGGGCGATCCCGAAACGTACGAGGTCCTCGAAGCCCTGAAGGCGGAACACAAGATCGATCACTACGGGGTCTCCGTCCACGAGCCCGCGGAGGCGACGCTCTGTCTCGAGGCCGGATCGCCCGAGGTCTTGCAGATTCCCTTCAGCCTGTTTCGCCAAGAATGGATCGACGAGATCTTCGACGCCGCGCGCAAGGCGAACGTCGGGATCATCGCGCGCGAGCCGCTCGGGAACGGCTTCCTCACCGGGAAGATCCGCCCCGACGCGCGCTTCCCTCCCGGAGACATTCGACACCATTGGCCACCGTCGATGGTCGCCGGACGAGCCGCGGCGGCCGAACGACTTTCGTTCATCGCGAGACCCGATCGCACGATGGCCCAGGCGGCCCTGGGTTTCGTCCTCGCGTTTCCCGAGGTCTCGGTGACAATCCCGGGCGCGAAGACTGTCGCACAGGCAGAAGAGAACGCCGCCGCAGGCGATTCGCCGCCCCTCTCGAAGGACGACGTCGAGAGAGCTCGCCACCTCTACGGGAAGGACTTCGGGATGTGAGACGGACTACTGAAGCTTTTTAGCCAACCCGTCATTAGCTTCCTCTGGAGAACGGCGCAGATGTGGGCCCGACAGGACCTGGTCGCCGAGCTAAAGGGGCTCGGCCTTCTGCGCACGGACGAACTCGAACGTTCGTTCCTCCGCGTCCGGCAAGAATCGTTCCTGCCCGAGTTGTTCGGCCCTCTCGCCTACGCCGACATGCCGCTTCCGCTCCATGCGGCGGCGAATCCGACGACGATGCCGTCCGCGCGCTGCCTCATCGCCGCGCTCGACCTCCTGGATCTCGAGGACGGCCTCCGCATCCTCGTCGCAGGCTGTCGCGGCGGCTATCCGGGGGCGCTCCTCGCAGAAGTCGTCGGCCCGGAGCGCGTCGTCGTCGTGGAGACCGATCCGGAGCGCCGTGCCCGGACGATTGAACGCATGCGGGCTGCGGGATTCGACCGGGTGCGGGTCCTTCCGTCGCTACCGGACGAAACGTTCGACCGAATCCTAGTGCTCGATGCAACTCCGCCGCGACAACTCTTGTCCCGACTCGCGGATCCCGGTTTCCTGATCGCACGCGGTCGAGGCGTGCACGATCTCGCGTTTGTGAAGCTCATTCGCAATTCGGGAGAGACCCTCCAGATCACGTTCAATGAAGCCCCATCCCCGGTCGTCGAAGGATCGCGAGACGAGCAGCCATCGGTGGACTTCGGCCGGCTCTTCGCGGTCGAGGACTTGCTCGCCCACGCTTGGGAAGGCCGCGTGACCGGACATTACGACCAGCACTTCCGGGACGTCACGGTCGACACGTTCGCGGGTGGACCCCTCGACCTGAACGCGTTCGACCCCGCGCAAGAACCTTGCAAGGACGCTGCACGGCGTGCGTTTCAAGCCGCCTACATCCTCCAGAGTGCCGGGGAACTCGAACGCGCGGCCGACGCATACGAGCGTTCGATTCGGCTCGCTCCGTCAGGAGAGGCCCACACTTTCCATGCATGGACATTCAGCTTCATGGGCCGGTACGACGACGCGATCGAGGAGTGCAAGCGGGCGATCGCGGTCGACCCGTCGTTCGGAAATCCGTACAACGACATCGGCGCGTACCTGATCGAGCTGGACCGCCTGGACGACGCGATCCCGTGGCTCGAGCAGGCCATCTCCGCGCCGCGGTACTGCTGCTACTTCTACGCGCACACGAACCTCGCGCGGGTTTACTTGCAGAAAGGAATGCGGGAGAAGGCGCGCAAGTCGCTCCTCGCCGCCCTCCGCGTGAACCCGGACTACGAACCGGCGCAAGAGCTCCTGCGGCGAATCGACGGATCCGCGGGCTATTTCGGCTGAGTTCCGAGGACCGCATCGCGCAAAACCGCGAAGTCCGCGTCGGGAAGGGTCGGCTCAGGTCCTCGGGAAACGAGGATCTCTTCCGGACCATTCGCGGTCGTCAACAACAGCCGGTCCTCAATCCGGCGGTTCCCCATGCCGTCGACCGTCGGCCGAACAGTGTGCTCGATGCCCTGGACAGATTCCCGAGCGATCGACCGTTGAATCATGTATCCTTGGAACTCTTTCACGTTCCACGCCCCGTGGACCTCGAGGTGAGCCCGGAGTTCCAACAGGCGACGGTCTGTGACCAGGAACGTGCCGCCTTGCACCGGGAGGATTACCAGAGGCTGTTCGTCGGATTCGAGGTGGGCGCCGAACAGGGAAAGCCGGTACGGATCCCGTTTCGCCGTACGGGCCGTCCCCAGGAACACGACGCCGTCGAACGCGTCCGCGTCTTGCATCCGGCCGCCGATGGAATGGCGGGACATGAAGGTTCGCGAGCGACGATGCGTGGGGCAGCCTTAAGTGAACGGCGCCTTTGGTACCAGGTGACGTGACGTCGACGAAAGTGGAGGAGACGAAAGCGGCCCTCGAGCGAGGCGAGTTCGACGCGGCCTTTCGTCTCTCTGAGGAAGCGCACACGGAACAGCCCGAGGACCCGGCCGCACGAGAAATGTACGCGGTCATCCATCTGGCGCGGGCGATTCGGCTCTCGGACCGCGCCCGGGAGGCGCGCCGTCAGGACCTGCTCCGTCGGGAGATCGACTACGACGAAGAGTTCGAGGATAGTCCGGAGGTCGCGCGAGCGTACGACGAGGCCGCCGCGGCGATCGACGATGTCCTGCGGGTCGCTCCCGACCACTGGAAGACCCGAATGCTGAAGGCCGCCCTGGTCTTCCGCCGTGACCGCGAGTCGGGGCGACCCCAAGCGCTCGAGATCTTGCAGGCTCTCGCCGCCGCCGATCCGACGAACAAACAGATCCCGTTCACGATCCGGAAGATCGAGCGCCCCTGCGTCCGGTGTGGCGACACCGGGTTCTGCCCACACTGCAAGGGCCGCGGGCAGCGCCGATTCCTGCGAATGGACCGCAAATGCGAACAGTGCTACGGCCGCGGCATCTGCCCGGCCTGCGGCGTCCTGTGATCATTCCTCTTCGTCGTGCAGGTCCGCGAGCGCGGGGTCCTTCCCTTCGATCCACTCGACCCGGTCGGCTCGGCCGATTTCGCCGCAGAGGAGGCATTCCCACCCGAGCGCATAGTCCTCGAACATGACGAGGCCGCGCTCCTCCTTGGAGCACTTCGGGCACGGCCCCGGCACGTAGCCGCTGACCCGGAACGCGCGGATGACCACTTCGGTCATGGACGGACCCCGGGTGACTCAGTCCTCAGGGGCGTCGTCTTTGCCGGTTGGGTTCATGTACCACTCGGGCACGCCTTGCTCGCCGCCGAGGTCGCACTTCGGGCAGACGTAATCGAGGATCGGATAGTTTCCGTGCGAGTGCTGGACGAAGAAGACCTTGTCGGAGCCGCACTTCTCGCACTTCTGAGGCTCCGAGCCGATGTTCTTCCGGCTGAACATTGTCCGCGCCACGCCGACGGGCGGGCATAAAGTTGCCGGTCTCGGGGTGTGGTATCTGAATTTCCGCCGACTCGTCCGAGGGGCGCCGTGATCGCCAGCTCGCGGCACTGAAGGAAAGTTTATCGCCCGACTCTCGGGTCCCGGGAATCATGGAGAACGGCACGGTGCGAATCGGGTCAATCGTAATCGACGTCGACGACTTCGATCGAATGATGGCTTTCTGGCAGGCGGCGCTTCGCTACGTGCCCGGCCGGCCGCCCACTCCCGGAGACCCGTTCGTCATCTTGAAGGACCCGGAGGGAAAAGGGCCCAACGTCTCGATCGACGCAATGCCGCCCGAGCGGGGCCGATTGCATCTCGACCTCTATACCGACGACCAAGAAGGAGAAGTCGAACGCTTGCTTGGCCTCGGCGCGACCCGCTACCGGCCGAGGGAGCCCGGAGAAGACTTCGTGGTCCTTGAGGATCCCGAGGGGAACCTGTTCTGCGTGGTCGACACGAAGGGCCATTGAACCGGTCTCCGCAAGGTCTTTGGGAGTCGTCCGCCGTCCACCGGACGTGTTCCTCCGGTTCTCGCGCTTCCGGTTCAAGGAGGGTAAGGAGGCTGAAGGACTCGACATCCTCCGGAGGCATTCGGCGGCGATCAAGTCGTCACCCGGCTGCCGAGACGCCTGGCTCGCGCAAGGCCAGCATCCCGCGACGGAATGCGTCGTGGTCGCCTTGTTCGACGACGAGGACTCGTTGCGGCGTCTCGAGGGACGGCTTCGTTCCGATCCGCTCCGCGGTGGCGACTTCTTCTCGCTCCTGTCCCTGACGACCCAGCCGCCCGAGGTCGTGCAGTACGAGATCCGCTCCTAGTCGGCGCGCGGTTGACGACACGCTTATGCTCGATGGACCGCATCCGCCCCTGGGGAGAGCATGGCAGTCGGCTTCGTCGCCCTGGATAAACGAATCATTCGCGATACCGAAACGCTCCACGACTTCCTCTGGCATGGCGAGAAGAAAGACGAAACCTCCCTGAGCGCGAAGCTCCAAAAGGACGCCCGGGACGCTGATGTATTCCTGCATTTGAGCGGTCGCCTTCGAAAAAACGCGGAGGCGCTTGCCCAAGATCTTTCCGCCCCGGGCAAAGGAGAATCCTTGTTCGAATTGCTCGAGCACGCATGGGGCCTCGCGGCCGCGACCGTCCTCCGATCGAAGGGAAATTACCGCGGGGCTGCGGAACGCGCCAGGGCTGTAATCTCGAGCGCCAGCATCGGCGTCTGCGCCAACGCGGGCTGCTTCGAATTCGTTCAGGAGTGGGAAGCAGGGAAGATCGACTTCGAGACGTACACGAGCAAGCTCGCGGACTTCCTGGAGCCGAAAGGGTACATGGACTCGGGTCAGTTCAAGCGGCTCCTCAACGCGGTCTACGAATTCGGGATGAACTGGAATGCCGTGGCAAGCAAACCGGAGCAGTCGCTTGCGGCACGGACATCCGTCGAAGGCGCGGGGTGGTGTCTTCTGACCAGCGTCGCGATACGGGAGCTCCTCGGCGTCCCTCCCAAGTTCCCGACGCGCGACTTCGCAGACATCGTCGAACGGATCATTGATCGGCTGTAGTCTTCCCGTCCGATCGGCGAGTCTCCGACCTCC
>DASWGO010000146.1:0-3285 GCA_036393695.1 Thermoplasmata archaeon | reverse complement strand
CGCTCGGTCGTACTGGCTCCGGATCGAGTCCTCGTTCGTCCCGGCGCTCCAGGTGGCCTTGCCATCCTTGAACTGGAAGGCGACGTCGGTGACCTGAAGTCCCAGATAGGGAACGGGCCGATCAAATCGAACGATGCCCTCGGCGGACGTCTCGCCCGGGCACACGATCACATATCCCGGCGGGACGTTCGTCATGAACTCGCCGTCCTTCACGTCCTGTGCGTCAACGATGCCATCGTCCGACTGCGCGGCGCGGCCTTTCAGCTCGCAGACGAACCGCGTGCCGTTCGGCGCGCTCACCTCGACCTCCGCATCCTTCGAGAGCAGCGCGGCGAGTTTCTTTCCCTTCCGTGAAATCGCGTTGAAGTCGACCGAGCTCGCGCGGAGGATCATGTCCCGCCACGCATCGAATTCGAAGCCGTACGACCGCGCCCGTTCGCGGCTCACATACCCCAGAAGGACCCGCGCGCCCCGGAGGCCCGCCCGTTCGGCGCGGCGGTACCAGTCCGAGTTGTACGACGTCGCGGCCTGGGATTTCTCCATGTTTTTGCGATATCGCGCGATGTCCGCGGGGCCCGGGAAGAAGACGTATGCGTCCGCCTTCGCGAGGGCGGCCCATTCCGGGGCGGAGACTTGCCCTAGCTTCGTGGACGGGAGGTTCTCGACGGACCGCCAGTGAGTCTCCTCGTCCTCCAGGAGGAGCATCGGTCGGGCGCCGACCGCGCGCAACTGGTACACGATCTCCTTCGCGGCATCGAGGCCGTGGTTCCAGCATTCGACGATCACGTTCTCCTTCGATTGGATGTGCAGGCTTCGACGGACGACGTTCTTCGCGAGCGCCTCGTAATCGGACATGGCTATCGCCCGGCGCCGCCGAAGCCGGGCCGCAATAAATAGGTACGCTCCGGGAGGGGCGAAGGGCCTTAGCACGGCCCACCGTTCCGGTCGCCCCGGAGGCGATTCGTCGGAACGTCGGGAGACGCTTTCACCCCAGGAGCGATTGACGCTTCGATACCTGGCCGATGCCCTCGTGCCGTCCGTGCCGGTCGAATCCGATCCGGATGGCTTCTACGGGCGGAGAGCGAGTGATCTCGCGATCGACGACGATGTCGCCCGCGTGATTGAGCGGTACGTCTCGCCGAATCAGAGGGCGGACTTCCGTCGGCTCCTTCGGACGCTCGAGAGTCCTTGGGCGAACCTGCTCCTCTCGGGACGTTCGCATCGATTCTCTTCAGGGACCCCGGCGGAACGGGAGCGATTTCTCCTTGGTTGGGCTCACAGTCGGCTTGGGATCAAGCGACAAGGGTTCCACGCCGTGAAGCGGCTCGTGCTGTTCCTCACGTATGCGAAGGTTCTCGAGAGTGGCGTCAACCCGAACTGGCCTTCCATCGGCTACGCCGCGCCTCAGCCGCGTGCCCCGCAGGCTAATAGCGAGCCGTCGAACCTTTCGATCGAGTGCCTGCGGCCCGAGAGTGAAACGAGCCTCGAAGCCGACGTGTGCGTCGTCGGCACCGGCGCCGGCGGTTCTGTGATCGCCGCGAAACTCGCGGGCTCGGGCCACCGGGTCATCGTCCTTGATGCGGGGCCGTACCGGACCGCGGACGCGTTCACCCAGCGGGAGGCCGAGGCGTACGACACGATGTTCCAGGGCCATGGCGTCCTCACGACCCGCGACTTGGCCTTTAGCGTCCTCGCGGGGCAGACCGCGGGCGGCAGCTCGACGATTAACTGGATGACGTGTCTCAGGCCGCCGCGATGGGCCCGAGAGGAATGGGAGCGGGAGTACGGGCTGGCCGGCGTGGCCTCGCCTGCTTTTGACTCGTTCATCGACGAGGTTTGGAGCCGACTCCATGTGAACGTCGACGAGAGCCTCGTCAATCCGTCGAACGATGTCTTGCGTCGCGGGAGTGAAGCACTTGGCTATCGACTCGGGGTCGACTACGACGTGATCCCCCGGAACGCGAGCGGCTGTGAAGGCCGTTGCGACTTCTGCTTCTTCGGCTGCGTCTACAATGCGAAGCAGTCCGCGCTCGTCACCTATCTTCCGGACGCGTACCGCGCGGGAGCTCGGTTCCTGTTCGACACGAAGGCGGACTCGGTCGGCATCGAAGGCGGCGAGGTGAGAGGGGTCGAGGCCACGTTCCGCGAGGATGGCCGCACGATCCCCGTGCATGTGCGGGCCCGGACCGTCGTCGCGGCGGGGAGCGCCATCCAGACGCCGGCCCTCCTGTTGCGGTCCGGAGTCCGGTCCCCGGGAGTCGGCCTCGGACTGCGACTCGATCCGACCACCGCCCTCTTCGGAGAATTCCCCACCCCGATCCGGATGTGGAGCGGGCCGATGCAGACGATCGTCGTGAGCCGGTTTCAAGACGCCGACGAAGGCCACCACGGTCCGTGGTTGGAGAGCGCGCCGGGCCATCCTGGACTCTCTGCGCTCGCGATTCCGTGGTCGGGAGGACGTGCCCACAAGGACGCGATGCGTCGCCTCGACCGGGCTGCGTCGACCATTGTCCTCGTGCGCGACGTCGCCGAAGGCCGCGTGACGATCGATGCCCATGGCGAGCCGGTCCTCGAGTATCGCCTCTCGACCCGAGACCGTCGAAACCTCACGCGCGGCTTGCAGGAGGCTGCGCGGATTCAACGGGCGGCCGGCGCGCTTCGTATCGGGTCGCTGCACCTTCGCGAATGTTCCGTCGGGGACGGAAGCTCGCCGATTCGCGGCGCGGAGTTCGATGCCTTCATCGATCGGCTGGGTCGTCTCGGGATCCGAGAGAACGGGGTGGCCCTGTTCTCGGCCCACCCGATGGGCTCCGCGCGGGGGGGCGCCAACCCGAAGACCTCGGCCGCGAAGCCGACCGGCGAGTCGCATGACGTACGGAATCTCTGGATCGGCGATGGAAGCCTCGTGCCGACCGCGCCGGGCGTGAACCCGATGATCTCGATCATGGCCCTCGCGGCGCGCACCGCGGGGTTCATCCGAGAACGGCTCTCGCACGGCCCCTAGCCTGCGGCTACTCCTCGATCAGGTAGAACTCGTTCCCGTCCGGGTCCTTGAACATCGCATATGTGGCCCAGTCCTCCTTCGTCGTCGGGGTGGTGAACTCGACGCCAAGCTTCTGGAGGGCGGCTTCTTCTTTCTTCGCGTCTTTGGTCGTGAACGAGATCCCGCTGTTGCCGGGCTCCAGAGGATAGAAGCCCTCGCACAAGTGGAACGCGATGTTCTCCGTCTTCGGTGCCACGGTGATCCAGTGACCTTGGTGCTCTCGGATCTCGAAGCCGAGCTTC
>DASWGO010000145.1:0-8491 GCA_036393695.1 Thermoplasmata archaeon | reverse complement strand
CCGCCCGGAGACGGGCGGGAGGCCCCGGAAGGGTTCCTCGTTTTCGGGGTGGACGATGTCGCCGCCGCCTACGAGGAATTGAGCAAACGGGGAGCGGTGTTCCTCGGAACCCCCGCACAGCGACCGTACGGTCGGGTGGCCTACCTGCACGACCCGGAAGGACATGAAATCGGTCTGTTGGAGGAACCTCGTCCCGGGACGGAAGGCCATCGACGTGTGGCGCCGCTAGTCAATCGATACGAGCGGGTGATCGAAAAGCTCGCCCGGTGAGCTCGCCACTCGCAAGACCTTTAGGTTCCGCCTCCATGCCTCACACGATGGTCGACACCGCGGTGGTCCTCTTGTCCGGCGGGATGGATTCGGCGACCGCCCTCGCGATGACGATCAAGGAGGGCCACGACGTCATCGGCCTCACCTTCGACTATGGCCAACGTCATCGAAAGGAGATCGACGCGGCGGCGCGAGTCGCGAAGCACTTTCACGTGGGAGACCACCGGATCGTGACAATCGACCTGTCGCCGATCGGAGGGTCGGCCCTCACGGACCTGCGAATCCGCGTCCCGGAGCAACGACGAATCGAGGAAATCGGCCGCGGCATCCCGATCACGTACGTACCCGCTCGGAATACGATCCTGCTGGCCTACGCCCTGGGCCTGGCGGAGGCAACCGCCGCGAGGTCTATCGTGATCGCGGCCAATCAACTCGACTATTCGGGATATCCGGACTGCCGCCCGGAGTACTACGCGGCCTTCCGCGAGGTCGCCCGCCTCGGGACGAAGCGGGGCGTCGAAGGCGACGTCATCGAGCTCCGCACTCCCCTGATCCACATGTCCAAGGCGGACATCGTCCGGGAGGGCGAAGAGCTCGGGGTTCCCTGGGAGCTCACGTGGTCGTGCTACCTCGGCGGGGCGCGGGCGTGCGGAGTCTGCGATTCGTGTCAACTCCGGCTCAAAGGATTTCGCGAAGCCGGTGTGAAGGATCCATTGCCGTACGCCTCGCGCCGGAGGCACGCGACGAACGCTTAATAGGACGCGGGGCTCATTGGAACCACGATGCAGGCCCCGGCCACCGCCGCCTCCCGCAAGGGGAAGGAGTTCCTCCTCAGCGAATGCTATGTGTCGGTCCAGGGGGAGAGCTCTCTCGTCGGCCTCCCGACGGTCTTCGTGCGCCTGTACACGTGCAACCTGCGCTGTCGGTGGTGCGACTCGATGCACGCGGTCGAGGGCGGCGACTTCACCCGGATCGGCGTCGACGCGACGGTCAAGAAGATTCTCGGCCTCGCGGGCGACCTTCACTCCGACGCCCGGGGGATTCGGAACCTGTGCTGGACCGGCGGCGAACCGCTGCTCCAGGGCGAGTCGATCGCCCGCGCGATCGAGCGCCTTCCGGAGACCTTCGTCCATTCAATCGAAACGGACGGTGAGATCGACCTCTCGACGTTCGACGCGCTCGTCCCGGACGCGCGGACGTCCGGCCACGTGCGGTACGTGATGGACGTGAAGTGCCCAGGCTCCGGGATGGTCGCGAACAAGGCGTACGCGAACCTCGAACGCCTCCGGGAGCACGACGAGGTGAAGTTCGTCCTCCTCGATCGCGCGGATTACGAATTCGCGAGGGGCGTCCTGTCGAAGGTCGGCACAAGGGCTCGCACGGTCCTCTTCTCCCCCGCGACGCCGGCGCACCAGGTCTCGCACGGGCTGGATCCGGGACGGCTCGCATCGTGGATCCTCGAGGAGCGCCTGCCCGTTCGACTCCAGCTCCAGATGCACAAGCTGATCTGGCCCGGCCGCGAGCGCGGAATCTAGTCGGCGACCTCGCTTGGAGCGGACCCGCGACACCGGAGGACTTTCATCTTCGAGTGCGTTTGGCCTCCCTGTGCGGTACGAGGAAATCGAGCACACCGCGGACGTCGGGATCCGCGCATACGGGTCCACGCTGGACGAGCTCTTCGCGAACGCCGCCGAAGGCATGTTCAGTCTCATCGCCGATCTCGACTCGGTCAAGGCCGTCGGGGAGATCGACGTCCGCCTCGAAGCGGACGACGTCCCTACGCTCCTGCTGCGCTGGCTCTCCGAACTCCTGTACCTCCACGAGACGCAACGCCTCCTGTTCGCTTCGTTCGACGTGCACGCGGAAGGGACTTCACTGCGCGGCCGTGCCCGCGGAGAAGCGATCGACAAGACGCGCCACGAGCTCAAGCTCGTCATCAAGGCCGTGACCCGACATCGGCTCACCGTCGATCCGCAACAGGGCATCGCCGAAGTCATCTTCGACATCTAGAGGGAGACGAGGACCGGCGATGAAGGCGACCGCGGTGGCCCATCCGATCCAGGGTCTCATCAAGTACCATGGCCTCGCCGACCCCGTCCTCCGGCTCCCGTTCCACGATTCGATCAGCGTCTGCACGGCGCCCCTGACCAGCCGGACGACGGTGGAGTTCGGCAGCGTCGCCCGGGACGCCGCGACGATCGACGGGCGGGACGTGAACCCGCGCGACATGGAACGCATCCGCGCGGTCGTCGACCCGATCCGGGCCCGCGCCTCGATCCGCGAGCCGTTCCGGATGGCGAGCGAGAACGACTTCCCCTCGAACATCGGACTGGGTGCGAGCGCCTCCGGATTCGCCGCGCTGGCGGCCGCGGCCGTCCACGCCGCGGGCCTGCGCCTGACCGACGAAGAAATCTCGCGCTTCGCGCGTCGCGGCGCGGGCTCCGCGACCCGATCCGTGACCGGCGGATTCAGCAAGTGGAAGATGGGCCTGACGGACGAAGACTCGTACGCGGTCCAGCTGGCCGGCGTGGACCTGCGGATAGCGATGATCGTGGCCCTCGTTCCCGCCTTCAAGCAAACGGACGATGCGCACCGGGAGGCTCTCACGTCCCCGTTCTTCCACGCCCGCCTGGCCGAGATGCCGCGCCTGATCGCGGAGATGGAGCTCGCGATTCGGAAGCGGGCGATCGGCGAGATTTGCGCTCTCGCGGAACGGGACACGCTCATGCTCCACGGGATCACGATGACCGGCACCGGCGAGATGGTGCTCTGGCAACCGGACACCCTTCGCGTGATCCTCGCGGTCCGCCGCCTGCGGGACGCCGGGATCCCCGCGTTCTTCTCGATCGACACGGGAGCGACCGTGTACGTGAACACCGTCCCGGACCGGGCCGACGAGGTGCGGAAGGCGATCGAGGAGCTCGGCATCCGCACGATCCCCTGTGAGGTCGGAGGCCCCGCCCGGATCACGGACGATCACCTGTTCTAAAGGAGACCGAGAAGTCGCGAATCCGCGATCGGACCTCGCGTTCCCTCGGATGCATCGAAGTGTATTTATTTAATTGCCAATCGATATAATTCCGGATTCACAACCGGAATCGCGCGCGCCCGACCGGTCCCGCGACGACCATCGAGCTCGCGGACGGCAGGAAGTACTTTCGCGCGACGTCCCGGACGCGCTCGCCCGTCAGGTCCCCGATGATGTCGGGGTACCGCTCGAGGAAATCCATGCCGAGCCCGTAGTACTCCATCCGGTGAAGTTCGGAGGCGACCTCCGCGTTCCGCTCGAGCGACACGATCAGGGAGCCGACCTGGTTGTCCTTCCCGTCCCGGATCTCTTCGAGGGTGAAGGGCTCCGTCCGCAGGCGGTCCATCTCCGACCGGATCGATTCGACCGCCTTGCCGAGGTTCGCGGGGTTCACGCCCGCGGAGATCGACCACATCCCCCCGGCCGTGCGCGCGTCGAGGCCCGAGAACGCGTAGTACGCGAGGCCCTGCTCGTCCCGCAGGTTCCGGCCGAGGCGGCCGTACAACCCGATCCGGCCGAAGAGGAGGTTCGCCAGGTTCAGCGCGTAGTAGTCCGCGTGAGGTCGGGGGACGCCGGGTGCGCCGATCGCGATGTCGACCTGGGTCTTGTGCGGCATCGGGATCGACTCGGACCCGGGACGATGGGGCGGCGGGGGCGAGATCGCCGGCGATCCGCCCTCGTCTCCCCGCAGCCGCGAGAGCGGGGCCGCGATCGCGTCCTCGAGGAGGGTGCGGTCGACGTCGCCGGTCGCGGCGAGGATAAGCCCCTCCGGGCCCACGTTCGCCTCGTGGAACGAGACGATGTCCGCGCGCCGGATCCGCCGGACCCGGGCCTCGCCTCCCTTCGGGTCCCGCCCGTACGGATGGTCTTTCGGGAACACGAGGCGGGACAACTGGCGAAACGCGCGGGCGCGGGTGTCGTCCGCCTCGATGCGGAGGTCGTTCAGGAGCTCGCCGCGGACGCGCTCGGTCTCCTTCGGCGGGAAGGTCGGCTGGGAGAGGCACTCGACGAGGATCCGGACGGTCTCCGCGGCCGTCTCGCGCGTGCACCGACCCTGGAACGAGAGGAGCTCCTCGCCGTTGTGGAACTCAAGGGTCGCGCCGATCCCCTCGAGGCGGTCCGCGAGCTTCGCGGCGCTCATCCGGCGCGTGCCGCTCAAGAGGAGCTGGGACGTGAACTCGGCGACGCCGTGGTCGGATCCCTCCGCCGCGACGCCGGCGGGCACGCTCCCCCGGAACGCGATGAACGGGTTCGAGGGCAAGGCATACGACACGACGACGGCGCCGTTCCCGAGGACGGTCCGGTCCGGGAGGTTCACGCCGGGACCTCCTGGGCGTGGAACCGCACGACCGTGCGGTGCTCGTCGACGAGGTACGTGCGGGCGGCCGCGCGGATCTGATCGGCGCGGACCTTCTCGACCTTCGCGAGGAGCGCCTCGCCGAAGTCCCACGAGCCGAGGCCTTCGCCCGCGCCGAGGAGGATCCCCTGGAACGTGACGCCGTCCTGTTCGTACCGGGCCCAGGCGCGGACCTGCTGGCGGGCGCGCGCAAGCTCGGACTTCGGCGGCGGGGCCCTCTGGAGCTTCTCGACCTCCCGGTCGAGCACCGCCTCGACGCGATCGAGGGAGGCGCCCCGGGCGAGGGTCACGCTCGCGATCAGCAACGCCGGGTCGAGTTTCATCTCCTGCCGCACGCCGACGTCCGTCGCGAGGCGCGCGTCGACGAGCGCCCGGTACAGGCGGTTCGACCGCGGTCGCCAATCGCCCGCCGCGAACGGCACGATGCCGCGCCACCCGCCGAGGACCGTCGACAGGAGGACGAGCGCGGGGGTGTCCTCGTGGTTCGCCGCGGGGATGTGCCATCCGACGGACAGGAGGTCGGCCGGGCCCGGGCGCTCGAGGTCGCTGCGACGCTCCCCGTGCTGCTCCGGCTCCGACAGGCGGAGCGGGTCCGGCGGTGTCTCTGGTTTCAAGGGTGCGAACGCCTCGCGGACGTGCTGCATTGCGACCGCCGGATCGAAGCCGCCGACCAGGATCAGGGACGCGTTGTTCGGCGCGTAGTACCGCAGGTAGTGGCGGTAGAGGGGCTCCCGGTCCAACGTCGCGAGATCCTGCTTGTACCCGATCGCCGTCCAGTGGTACGGGTGGACGTGGAAGGCGAGTCCCCAGAGCTCCTCTTCGACGGCGAAGTCGGGCTGGTTCTCCGCGCCCTCCCGCTCGCTGATCACGACGGTCCGCTCCGCCTCGACCTCTTTCGGGTCGAACGCCGCGTTCCGCATGCGCTCCGATTCGATCATGAGGGCCGTGTCCATCGCGGACGCGGGGATCGTCTCGAAGTACATCGTGTAATCCGTGTCGGTGAAGGCGTTCATCTTGCCGCCGAGGCGGGAGATCATCTTGTCGATGTCTCCCTTGCCGAGCTTGCCGCCGCCCTTGAACAGCATGTGCTCGACCCAATGGGTCGAGCCGGTCATGCCCGGGACCTCGTTCCGGGAGCCGATCCGGTAGACGACCCACGTCGAGAGAGCCTTCGTATCGGGGATCGGCCGGAGGATGACCTTCAGGCCGTTGTCCAGGGTTTCGACGCGGGTGGGCATTCGGACGGTAGGAAGGCGGGCGGGCGATATCAAGTTGCCCGCCGAGTGATGCAGGGCGCTCCACGATGTTCTTCCGACCCCACCGGATCGGCGGTCCCTCTGGCCTATTCGAGGGCCGAACCGCGGGAACCCCTTCGATTTAGGGCCCGCATCTGTGTCCTGAAACGCTCCCGGACGGCTACGACCTTCGCGGGAAGAGCGGCGAATTGTCGCCCATTGCGGCCCTGCTTGGTCCGTTGCCTATGGCGAATGAACTCCTTCAGAACCTGCGCCTGCCTCTCTTTGACCCGGAGGTGCGGTTCCACGCGCCGGAGAAGCGATTCAATCATCCCGTCGGTCCAAACCAGCTGGTATTCCCGCTTCCATGCGGCCTTCCGCGCTGGCTGATTCGCGGTGATTCCCCCGAACCGATTCTGAATCGCCCTCAAAACATCTAAGTGAGTATTCGTCACGGTCACCCGAGGATGATACTGAAGTGTGCGACAATCCGCGGTCCTCGTCCGGATAATCATGAGAGATCCCTCGGCATCGATGAAACCAGCGACGTACCTCGCGGATACCCTTGGTCGGCTAGGTGAGACCGTGCTCGTCGGGAAGTTCGCTGACTCTCGGGTCCTCTTCGATTCATACGTTTCACGCGATCGTAGAAGGCTTGGCGGGAACGGACGTCCCGCCGAGTCAAAGGCAACAAACGACCAGCCTCATCTCGCAGCCTGTGCCCGGCTTGGATGCGTAGATCGAACGCTAGGAGTGCTTTGCTCTGTTCGGACTTGACTATCAGAAATGGTTTGATTTTCCGGATCAGTTTGGCCGCGGCAGCATTAGTCCAGATGAGTGCGTAGGAGACCTTCCAGCCGGCTTGGCGTTGGCCTATCACAGACATCGTTCCGCCGGTTGTTCGCTGGATATCCTCCAAAATCATGCGATTAGTATTGTAGATGCTCAGTCTGAGGCAATACTCAGGTGACCGGTGGTGGCGGCGAATCCGCGCCAGTCCGAGATAGCCTTCTCCGTCGACGAATCCCGCCAAGTATTGGACGGGAATCATTCGTAGGAACTACTGTGCTCCGAAGGTTAACTAGAATCCGGGGAGAGGTGGGTGAAAGTGCTATGCACGTCGATCCCCTCCTTCCCCCTTCTGAGCTCGAAATTTCGCACTTTCCAGATCGAGTTCGAAGTCCTCTTCCTTCACTTCGCCAGGGGTGAAGACCTTGCCGGCCTCAAACTCCAGCTTCTTCTCGCTCTTCTTCCGTTTCTTCGGCTTTTCCTCAACTTGCTGTGGCATAGGGTGCCTCCATCTTCGTGGCGTAAGGATCGAGGAGATCGATTCGCCTGCGCGTCCCGTCGTTCACGATCAACATAGACCAATCAATCATCTCGATATTGAAGGTGTCGCATAGCTCCCTGCGTAGCGCGGCTCGGGTGTCCTTCGGCGGCTCCTGAATCGCCTTTTTGATAGTATCGTCGTCCGTGATGCGGTCGACCAACCCGGCGCGCTGCCGCTTGTAGAACAGAGACCGTTCCGCGCCGATCTCGGAGTATTGCTTGCACGCCATCATCTCGACGTCGGGTCCGGCCTTCTTCTCGCCGGCCTCCTGGATCGCAATGTACCGATCGAGCCATTCGATCTGGTGGGCGAGCTCCTTCGACCGATGGTTCTCGAGGCCGTTCAGCACCTCCTCGAACGTCCGCAAGGCGCGGCGCTCCCAATCGTCCTTCACGATCGGTTCGATCTTCTCGAGGTAGTACCGCTGAATATCGATCGGCGAGACGGTCCGGCCATCCTCCAGCTCGACCTTCCACTGATCCGGATTCCGGATCTCGACGTTGTGCCAGAGATCCCGGATCGGATCCTTCAGCCGAGGCACGTCGCTCAGGAGTCCGTCTTCCATGAGCTGCAACACGCCCGAGGTCACGAAGTGACGGAGCATGATCGCGGTCTCGTTCATCAGCGCGTCGCCCACGATCACGTGGAGGCGCCGCCACAGACGGCCATCGGCGTGGGGTTCGTCGCGGGTGTTCAGGATGCCGGTGTCGTGCATCGTCTCCCCGCTGACCACCTGGGACGTGAGGAAGGCCATCGGCGACAGGACGTACTTCCCGCGGACGATGTCGCCCGCCCCCGTGTAGATGATGCGGGTCGCGAGGTGCGGGACGAGGTCGCGGACGTACTGGCCCGGGAACGGGACGTCGCGCGAGACGCAGTAATTCTCGTGGGACCCGTACGAGGTCCCGTCGGGCGAGGTGTTGTTCTTGAACGCGTGGATCTTCATGTCGCCCGTGTACTTCTCCTCCATGACGCGGCGGAGCCAGTCGAGGACCTTCTCCCCGGCCTTCTCCCAGATGACGACGTCATGGAAGTTCGTCGTCTCCGCCGTGCTGACCTCGAAATGCCCGACGTCGTAGTAGACGCGGGAGCCGTTCGTGATGAACTCCCCGGCGAGGTGCAGGTCGGAGTCGCGCAGCAGGTCGAGCGCCATCATGTGGGGGTCGAACCCCATCGTGCCCATCTTGCGGCAGTACAGCGTGTACTCGTGCTCGGTCCCCTGGACCATCTTCCTCATGCGTCACCCGACCATCGGGTCCGCACCGGTCCGG
>DASWGO010000144.1:0-3339 GCA_036393695.1 Thermoplasmata archaeon | reverse complement strand
GCGGACAAGCCGCTCCTCCTCACGCTCCACAAGAAGTCGCGGAATCCGCTCCTGCAGGACATCCGCCGCCGGGACGATGTGCGGATCCTCGAGGTCACGATGGTGAACCGCAACCTGTTGCCGTACAAGATTGTGAAGCTGATGAAGGGCGAGGTCCTCTGAGGACGAAGGGATATCTGGCTCCGCCCCCATGGCGACCACCGTGGAGTTTCCGTTCCCGGTCGTCGCGGTTTCGGAGGGGGCCGCGGACCTCCTCGTCCCGGACGTGCCACGACGCAAAGGCCCCGGGACCGCCGGGCCCTGGCCGTTCTACAACCCGACGATGGGGGTGAACCGCGACCTCAGTGCGATCGTCCTCTCCAAATGGCCGCGTCCGCTCGGGGCTCTCCTGGACGGCCTCGCGGCCACCGGCGCTTGGGGAATCCGGATGGCTCTCGAGGTCGGCCCGGGACACCTCGCGTTCAACGATCGGTCACGGGACGCGACGCGGTTGATTTGCGAGAACCTTCGCCGCAACGGCCTCACCGCCGATGTCCACACGGGCGACTTATCGGCCTATCTGGGCGAACGGCAGTACGATTTCGTCGACATCGATCCGTTCGGCCCGCCCACCCCGTTCCTCGTCGCGGCATTCGGCGCCGCGAAGGAATCGTCCGGGATCGGCATCACCGCGACAGACACCGCCGTTCTCTGTGGCACATATCCGAAAGCGTGCGAGAAACGGTACGGCGCGCGTCCGCTGCGCTCCGCGCAAGGTGCGGAGATCGGACTGCGAATCCTACTGGGCTACTGTGATCGTCTCGCCGCGGAGGGAGGCCGTCAGATTCGACCGATCTTGGCGTTCTCTGCGGAACACTTCCTTAGGGTCCATGTGTTGGTGGAGTCAGGCTCGAGGTCGGGTTCGATCGGCTACGTGGTCCGGGTCAGCCCCGGTCGTTTCATCGTCGCATCGGGAGCGGATCAGGGTGCCATCGGCCCGTTGTGGCTCGGTCCGCTCGGCGACGCTGCGGTTATGCGCCGGCTTCAACCGTCCCCATGGAATTCCGTTGCGTCCGCGAGACTTCTTTCGCTCCTCAAGGCGGAATGCGACATGCCGCCCTTCTTCGTCACGACGGACGAACTCGCGGCGGGAGAACGTCACTCGGCCCCACGAATCGACCGATTCATCGGGGGCCTACGGGAGATCGGCTATCGCGCGACGCGGACGCACTTCCATCCACAGAGCGTGAAGACGGACGCGCCTCCGCAAGACTACGCGCGGATATTCCGGGAACTCTCGCCTACCGGATCCACGGGTGATTCAAGGCCTGCCAGTTGAAGCCGAACGATGCCTCGCTATCAGTCGCATAATGGTAGAGGGTCGTAACTAGAATCGCATGGACGACGGACCAGAGGGCGCTCAGCACGAGCCAGTACAGGACCGCCGCAACCGGCCACGTCAGGCTGCCGGGCTCTCCGACGATTCCCCATACGAACGGGACGAGGCCGACCGCGAACAGCAGGAGGAACATGAGGCCCGTCCCCAAGACTCCGCTCTGATGGGCGCCCCAGCGCTCCCGCAAGAGGGCTCGGCTGCGACGGAACGCTTTCACGGGCCCGACGCCCTCGAGGACCATCGTCGGGAGGACGAAGAGGGTCGCGATGGGCCAGCCGTACCCGAGGACCCGCGACACGAATCGGCCGCCGGCTTCGGAACGAATCGAGGTGAATCGGAGCAGGACACCGACGGTCGCCGCGAGGAACGACCACACCACGATCTGAAAGAAGCTCGCGTTCGCCGCCGCAATTCCGTCGAGCACGTACGGCCTCTGCCCCTGGAGCCGGATGGCGGCGGCGCCGATGATTGCGGCCATGAAGTATACGGAGAGGAAATAAGTCACCAGATATGCGACGAACATCTCCTGGTATAGGAAGCCGCTCGACGGCGACGCCGGCGGGAGGCCGAGCGCGAGGACGCTGAGCACGACAATCAGCCAGACGAAGCCCGTGAAGACGAGGGCCAGGAACGGCAGCGCCATCAGCCGCGGCTCGGTCGCAAGGACGCGAAGGCTGCCAAGGGTCAAGTGGAACCCACGGGCGAGTTGGGCGCGCAGTCCGGTTTTCGGAGCCGGTTCACGGTGAGTCTTCCGACCCCACTCCGTTGAGTGCATCCCGTGTTCAAAAAAGGGGGAAGCCGTCATAAGTTTATCCCCCGGCCTTCCGGTATT
Source organism: Thermoplasmata archaeon (assembly GCA_036393695.1). Classification (GTDB taxonomy): domain Archaea; phylum Thermoplasmatota; class Thermoplasmata; order RBG-16-68-12; family RBG-16-68-12; genus RBG-16-68-12. The sequence continues at coordinate 1,132 of DASWGO010000144.1, read as the reverse complement.
GACAAAGGAGAAGGTGGACCAGGTCGTTGAAAGAGAGACCCCACTGTCTGGTGTCCTTGGCGCGACGAGCCGGACGTCGCGCCCCGAAAATCGACAGGGCGTGCGGAGCGTCGGACGAGCGACCCGTCGATCGTGGGTCGTCCCTTGAGCCCGACGGAACGGCCCGTGAGACCGTGCGGCGATGCGGTGTCCCATCGACACGAACCAAGGTCCGCTCCTTCCGTACTTGACGATTTCCGGGTGAGTATCAATCCAATCCTTAGCACCGATACGACTATAGGCTCCGCAATCTATGATAAATCTGCCCACACAGCTTCGTCCCAGAGTCTGAACGGAGGAGCGGACGAGTCTTTTCCCTTTGGTCCCTTCGATTAGGCCACAGGTCACGGTACGCCTTATGCACAGTCAAGCCAGCGCTCAAATCGCCCAAGCTTTGTTCGACGCGTTCAACGCCCACGATCTCGACCGCCTCGAGGCGCTGACATCGGACGGGTTCCTGGGAATTGGGCCGGACAGCCCGGACCTCCGGATGGGTCGTCGTGGCGGGAGGGCGTGGGCGGCCGCATACTTCGCCGGGTTTCCCGACTCGCAGTGGACGAAGGAGCGGATTTTCACCCAAGACGCGGCGTTCGTCCTCCAAGTGATCTACACAGGGACGCACACCGGCGCCTTCGACGGAGCCAAGACGGTACCGCCGACCAACAAGACTGTGAGCGTTCCCGCCACGTTCATCGGCATCGCACGGGATGGGAAGATCGAGGACCTTCGCGGGTATTGGGACCGACTCCTTGTGCTTCGACAGCTTGGCCTCGTGCCTGACGGCTCGTAGTCCTGGCCGGTTTTTGTTGCACTCCGCGCCGCGTGCGCGGATTGTGACTGCGGAGCACGAAAGTCCATGGTCAAATGTCGGCGTCAGACCTTTCGTCCTCGAGGTGTTTCTGGTCTCCCTCGTAGGGTGCGTTTGAGAGTCGCACGATCTCGGCGGCCTTGATGTCGCCGATCTTCGGCACCTTCTTCAGTTCCTCCTCCGAAGCTGAGAACACCGCGCGGACGGAACCGAACCGCTCGAGGAGGCTGCGCGCGAGCGTCTCGCCGATGGTCGGAAGGCCTTCGACGACGAACCGCTGCCGCT
>DASWGO010000143.1:0-4418 GCA_036393695.1 Thermoplasmata archaeon | reverse complement strand
CCAGGCCTCGTGATCGGCGCGGAGCCGTTGCCCGGCGATTGGGAGCTGAACTACGCCGAGTTCGAAGGGGAAGAGGCGCCCGCTCCGGAGGCGGAGGAAGAAGGCGAGATCGACTACGACGAGACGGAAGAGGCGCTTGATGACGAGTAAAAAGAAGGGCGGTGCGCCCGCACCGAGCAAGGCTGTGGACGCGCTCTATGCAATCGCGGAAGAGATCTACGAGGAACTCGACGGCGGGCAGATCCCGAAGATGAAGATTCCCCTCCGCACGAAGGCGAACATCCGCTTCGACTCGAAGCACGCGGTCTGGAAGTACGGCAACCTGATGGGCGTGCGCAGCGCGAAGAAGCTCAAGGGCGCGCTGATGCTCCTGCGGACGATGTACGTCCTCGAGTTCATCCGGGACATGATCCGGGACAGCAAGTCCTCGACGCTGAGGGAGATGTACTACATCTCCGAAGGCTGGGACATCGCGAAGTTCCATGCGCAGGAGGAATCGAATCTCCTCGCGGAGGACCTCGAGGTGATCACGCAACTCCTCCGGGAGGATTTCAAACTCCGTCCGGAGGAGAGCGGGGCGAGCGTCATCGGGAACCTGACCCTTGAGGAAATCACCCGGAACGGCGATCGAAAGAGGATCAACTGTCGCGACGATGTCGGCGATGCGGGCTACACGATACCATACAACGTCGAGAAGGAGAAAGTCAAGCTCATCGAAGCAGACGCGAAGTTCATCCTAGCAATCGAGACCGGCGGTATGTTCGACCGCCTCGTGGAGAACGGCTTCGACGAGGACGCGAAGTGCATCCTGGTCCACTTGAAAGGGCAGCCGAGTCGAAGCACTCGGCGGCTGCTCAAGCGGTTGAACGAGGAGTTGAAACTCCCGTGCGCCACATTCACGGACGGCGATCCTTGGTCCTTCCGTATCCATGCATCCGTGGCATACGGCGCCATCAAGACCGCGCACATCTCCGAATACCTCGCGACGCCTACGACGGAGTTTGTTGGCATCACCGCGAGCGACATCCTGAACTATGAACTGCCCACGGACGCCCTCACCCCGCGAGACGTCGGGGCCCTGAACGCGGAAATGTCGGACCCGCGATTCAACGACGAGTTCTGGCGGAACGAGATTCAGACGATGCTTCAGATCAACAAGAAGGCCGAGCAGCAGGCGCTCGCGAAGTACGGCCTCGACTACGTCACAGACACATACTTGCCGGAAAAGCTCGGGCCCCTCGGCCTCATGTGATCGACGACCTCACGGCGATTTGTCGAAGACGGAACCGAAGGTCCCTTCCATCCATATCGTTGGTTCGCCACCCGCGCTATTCGAGCGGACGTCGAATCGCCGCATGGGCAGGAGGACGAGTTCGGCTCGTGGCCTCCAGCGATTTCGCAAGATTGCGTTACCAGAGAGCGGCATATCCGTTTGTCGGCCTTCCGTTGGGAGGCCTACGGAGGCGGTGGCGGAGGAAGCGGCGGCTCCGGCGGCGGGGGTGGCGGCTCGGACCGCCGACGTCGCCTCCGAAAGGCCACAGCGAGGAGGACCAACGCGGCGATGATCGCCACCGCAGCGATCGCGGAATAGTAGGCCAGGGCCGCGCTCGCGGAGAGCGAGAAGTTCGCGGTCACTTGAGCCGGGCCCGCCACGGTCACGTTGACGCTCAATCGATTGCTCGACGACGCGCCGCTCCATTGCACGAACGTGTACGAGGAGGCCGGACTCGCCACGATTGTCACGGTCGTCCCGGTGGGAACGTAGAGCGTGTAGGACGACCCGCCCGCCACGGTCCCGGAGGTGCCTCCGTAAGAGTACGAGACAGAACCGCCGGCGCCCGCGGTAATCGTGAGTCCCGGATACAGGACGGCGATCTCCGAGATCGGCCCGACGACGAGGATCGTCGGACTCGCCTGCGGCCCGGAGTAGGCGCCCGGTCCGCTGCCCTCCCAGGTGCCCACGGCCCATCCGGCGGCGGGGTTGACCGTCGGCGTCAGGGACGATCCAACATCGTACCAGCCGGTCCTCGGAGACATCGATGACTCGGCGGGTCCCTGGAAGCCGAACATGAGGAACGCCTGATGCCGGTACACGATCTCGACGACCGCCGACGCGCCGACGGTCCCGTTCCGATCCGGGGCGTCGGCCATCCAACGCTCGCTCGCGTTCGAGCCACCGAGGGATGAGGGGAACGAGTACGCGCTCCCCGCATCGACCCACGCCGTCAGGTTCGCGTCGTTCGACCGCGCGAGCGCGAATTGTTCGTAGCTGACGGAAGGCGCTGCGTACCCGGAGCCGCCGCCTGTGACCCGGTAGTTGAACGAGGCGGAGAATTGATGCGAGTAGTGGAACTCGAGGGATTCGGAACGCATCGCGATCCCCGAAACAGTCTCGTTCGTCGCCCACCGTTCGTTCGCGCCCGAGCCGCCGAGGACTGCGGAGACGGACCACGCGGTCCCCGCATCGACGGTGTACACGGCGGGAGTCGCCGTCAACGCGACGGTCACGCTCTGACCACCCGCGACGTACGTCAGGGTCGGCGGGAGGTAGCCGGAACCGCCACCCTGGACCGCATAGCCGACGGTGAACCGCATGGTCTCGGCCATCGCGGCGATGAACGTCGCCCATCCGGTCGCCGTGCCGTATTCCCCCGCGACCCAGACGATGCCCGGGTCCGACAGATCCTGCGATGCGCCGAAGTAGTCGCCATACCGGCACACGGAATTGTTCGGACATCCGCTCGCCTCGGGACCCACGCCCGCACGGATGACTTGGGGCGCGCCGATCGTGTTCGGTGGGTCGTGCAGCGATCGCGTGGCGACCCTCATCTCCGGATAGTCAGTTGCGGATGAGTAGCCGAAGACGACGACCAAGTTGCCATCTGCATCGGTTCGGAGGGCGGGATAGAAGAGGTACTTCCCTAAGATGCCGACGTCGAAGTCCTGCGCGACCGTCGCGTTCGCCGTGTCGACCTCGATCAATCGGACGCACGACCGGACCGGATTGTCCCTCGCAGGGATGCACCCATCGTCGAACGAGAGCCAGAGGCGGTTGTCCGCCCACATCGCGTCTTGAACCCGGTTGTCGGCCGTATCGAGGGTGGACTTCGACCCGAGTTGCGGCGCGCTCGGCGGGACCGCGGTCGACCGAATTCCGAGATTCTGCTGAGACACGAGCACGAGCCCCGGGGGAACGCCAGTAATCGAGAAGAGGGTCAGCGTGCTCGTGGGGCCGCTCCCCGTGGACACCATGAACTGTGTATCCGTGGAGCGGAGCGATTGGACCGGGTGCACGGAGAACAAGGTCGGGTCCGGACCGAAGCTCATCGTCCGCGCCGCGGCCCCGCTCAGGAGATCCGTCTTGTTCAGCACCCAGTACTGGCCGCCGAGATACAACGGATTCCCGCTCGTGCACGAGGAGAAGTCGTTGGCCGAGACGATGACGACGAGATCACTGAAGCCGAGGAGTGGCTGGTCTGCGCAGCCCGTGGTCGTGGACACACTGTAGGCATTCCATGAGCCCGTTGGGTCTCCCGTCGCCGAGACCTCGAGGAGGACGCTGCCTGTGGTGACGTCGGTGATGGAGGCGAACCAACGGCCGCTCGGGGCGTCAAAGTGGACCTTCGGATCGCTGATGAAGTCTGTCGACGGAACGCCGAAGAAGGTGTAGAGCAGGAAAGTCCGCACGGCGACGCCCTGTTTCGTCGAGATCCGGCCGAGGACGTTCACCATTTCGAAGACGTGATTCGGTCCAACGGCGACTTGGACGTCGGGAGGTGTGAGGCGGTTGGTGTACGGACCGTTCGTGCCGAAATGGAGACCTTCGAAGGAAACAACGGGTACAGACGCATCTGGCGTCGGACTCCGGGATCCGACCTGGGCGGGATGAATCCCGCGCCCTTCAGGTGCGACGATGGGATCGAGCTTCGACCATGGTGAGGCCAGCGGTTTCAATGGCAACGTCCGGCCGGCATGATCCTTCGAAAGTCGGAATGCCGCAACCGAGTACAGCAGGGACGCTCCGATTGCAAGTCCGACGACAAGAAGCGCAGCTATTCGCAAGCCCGGGTGGGGGGATGCCAAGCGCATCGAACGATGGCGTGATCCGGCTTAAATCCACTCCCGTGTTCGACGACTGACCGACCCAAGAAGGCGATCAGGAGGACCGAAGGATTTGTTCGCGGCAGAGTCGGAGCGACGCCCGAGCTGGGATTCGAACCCAGGTCTGAAGCTCCGCAGGCTTCTAGGATGTCCAAGCTACCCCACTCGGGCGCAGCGGTCGCATCGCGACGCCGATATAACAGTTATCGCTCCCGAGGCGGCACGGACTCTTTCAGCACTTCGATCGCTCGATGGAAAATCTCCTCAATCAGGCCGCTCGCGTACACCTCGCGCAGCAGCCCGCGGTCCCGGTAGTA
>DASWGO010000142.1:0-2704 GCA_036393695.1 Thermoplasmata archaeon | reverse complement strand
GGGAGTTTCGTGCCGAACGCGATCAGGAGGGCGACGAACATCAGGTCCCCGATCGTCCCGGCGGGGATCGGCATCGTGTCGATGATCCGCGTCATGTCGAACGTGTGCGGACTCGAGTAGAAATAGAAGGCGAAGATCGCCACGAGCAGCGGAAGACTCGCCAGGAACGTGTACATGAAGAACTTGATCGCGGCGTACTTCTTGCGCGGCCCGCCCCAGACCGCGATGAGGAAATACATCGGGATCAGGCCGACCTCCCAAAAGACGAAGAACTGGAAGAGGTCGAGCGAGAGGAAGACGCCGTTGATCGTCGTCTCCATGAACAGGAACATCGCGAAGAACGCGGGCACGCGGTGGTGCTCGTCCCAAGAGATCGCGAGGGCGAGCGGCGTCAGCAGCGCGTTCAGGAACACGAGGACCACGGAGAGCTCGTCGACCCCGAGGATGTAATTGATGTTGAGGGACGGGACCCACGGGCTCTTCTCGACCGCGAAGTACGTGTGGTTTCCCGCCGTCGTAATCGTCGGGAGCGAGATCACATTCGTCCAGAGGAATCCCATGAGCAGGACGGTGGAGAGACCGAGGACGATGAGGGAGAACGCGAGGGCGACGGCCCGGGCGGCACGGTCCGATCCCGTCAGGTACGTGAAGACCGCCCCGACCGCGGGCAGGAGGACGATGGACGTCAGGATCGGGAATTCGATCAACATCCTAGAGCCCTCCCAGCCACGGGAACGAGAAGCTCGTGTACGCGTTGATCATCCCGAGGAACGGCACGGGGAAGAAGCCGACGAGGAAGACGAGGGCCACGAGGACGACGTACGAGACTCGCTCCCACGGAAGAAGGTCATGAGAATGCCCGAGCTTCTCCGGGACATCACCGAACAGGATGCGCTGCATCGTGTACACGTAGTACGCGGCCGTCACGACGATCGAGATCAACGGGATGATGATCAACCGACGCATCTCGCCGAGGTTCGGCGATCCGTACGCCCCGACGAAGACCATGAACTCGGACCAGAACGAATTGAGGCCCGGGAGGCCGAGCGAAGCGAAGAAGCCGATCGCGAGGACGAGCGAGAACTGCGGCATGACTTTCGCGAGACCCTGCAGCTCGGGAATGTCCCGGGTCCCGGTGGCATGCTTTACAGAGCCGGCGAGCATGAACAGGATCGCCGTGATAATCCCGTGGTTGAACATCTGGAAGATCGCGCCTTGGACGCCAATCACCGTGAGGCTCGAGGCGCCCAGGAGGACGAACCCCATGTGCCCGATCGAGCTGTATGCGATCAGTCGCTTCAGGTCCACTTGGGCGAGGCAGACGAACGCCGCGTACACCATCGAGACTGTCCCGAGGATCGCGAGAACCCACCACAGGTTTCTTGCGGCGTCGGGGAGGATCCCGAAGTTGATCCGGAAGATCCCGTACCCGCCCATCTTCAGGAGGACGCCCGCCAGGAGAACGGAGCCTCCGGTCGGCGCCTCGACGTGAGCGTCCGGGAGCCAGGTGTGGAATGGGAAAGAGGGGAGCTTCACCAGGAAGCCAACCAGGAAGGCTGCGAACATCGGAATCTGCAAGCCGACGGTGAGATAGGTCGCGAGCGCGCCGGTCTGATGCCTCAGGGCGGCGTGGAGGAACGCGGTCATGTCGAGGGTGTTTGCGTTCGTTCCATAAACGGCGGCGTTCACGCCGGCGCTGTTGAAGTAGAGGGCAAAGATCGAAAGGAGCATGATCACGAACCCGACTTGTGTGAAAATGAGGAATTTCAGCGCCGCGTATCGGCGGTTCGGTCCACCCCAGATGCCTATCAGGAAGAACATCGGGATGATGACGAGTTCCCAGAAAACGGCGAAGAGCAGGAGGTCGAGGGCCATGAAGACGCCGACGAGTGTCATCTCGAGGAACAGGAAAAGGCCGAAGAAAGCCTGCGGCCGGTCCTCCTGGTCCCAGTGGAAAACGATCGCCAGTGTCGTCAACAGAGTGGTGAGCCAGATGAGCGGGACGCTCAGACCGTCGACACCAACGATGTAATTGAAACCAAACTGGGACCACCCCGAATACCGCTCCATATAGTACAGCGGGACATAGGCGCCTGCCGTTGGCGGCGGGGTCGCGGTAGGAGCTCCAAAGAACACGCCCCAGCCCGGGTTGATGAAGCCGAGGAGAAGGGACGTCGCGAGCGCCGTCTCCACCAAACTGAAGGTGAGCGCGATCAGCTTCGTCAAGCGGTGTGACGTCCCGGCGACCCAGGCGATGACCGCGCCGATGAGCGGGACGAGAATGAGGAGAGTGAGGACATACGTCATTTCATCGACCTAGCCCCGCCCACCAGCGCTGGAGGAAGCTCAAGCCAAACATGAGTGCGATGACCACGACGATCCCGAGGACCACGACCCAGGCGTAGCTCTGCACCTGGCCGGTCTGCCGCTGGCGCAGCCGCAGACTCGTCCGCACGGTCTCCAGGCTGACCGCGTTCACGGCTCCGTCGATGACCTGGCGATCGAACCGGTCGGTCCCGGCGGCGACGACGACCCCGGCGCGACCGACCCCGTTCACGATGCCGTCGATGACCTTTCGGTCGAACCAGTCGAGCGCGCGGGCCATGCCGTACACGACTGTCCGTCCGAACGCGTCGTAGGCGTCATCGATCCAGTATCGCCTCGTCAGCATGCGATGGATGAAGGCGCCGCCCCGGGATGCGGT
>DASWGO010000141.1:0-13745 GCA_036393695.1 Thermoplasmata archaeon | reverse complement strand
CCTGAACCTCCGGCAGGTCGAGGTCGGCGAGACCGACGTCCAGCTGCGGCTGCGGTGCATCAAGATGCGCTGGATGAACCACGATCACAACGCGCTCGCGCTGAACCACGACGGCCAGAAGTTTTTCGTGACCCACGTGATCTCGAAGAAGAAGTGAACGTGGCAGGCAGCGCCTACCACGTCGATCGCCGATCAGGCTTAGGGCGGGGGAAACGGGCCGCCCGGCGGCGGCATCGTCGACATGGGCATCCCCGGTGGAACCGTGGGGGCCGGAATCTCCCCGTGGCTAACGCGGGACCATGCCAGATACGTCGCGGCGGCGAACAGGAGAGCCGGGACGACGCTCAGATAGCCGAGAGCGGTCAACTGGCCCTGGAGCGCGGCGAGGGGGGCGGGGTTGTACGTTCCCCCAGACACGGATTGATTGACCGCGTTCGAGATGAGCGGCGCGATAATCGCGAAAATCGCGATCGAGATGGCCAGATTGGCCACGTACCCGGCCCACAGCAAGATCCTTCCGGTCTGCTTCTGCAGGGCGTACGTGAACAGGACGGACGCGATGCCGCTAATCGCGGCCGCGATGATCGCTCCGACCAGGAGGGTGTTGAAGGCGCTCGCGAGCGCGGACGCCGTGACGGCCGGGTTCTGCGAAGCGACGGCGGCAAACACGGCGGCGGCGAAGAGCACGCCGGCGGTGATCCCGACGACGATCCCGACGAAGAACAGCACGATCGCGATGACGACGTTCCGGGCGTGAGTCGAGCCGAACGCCTTCCGCCCGAGGATGACGAGGATGGCGCCGATGAGCAACAGCACTGCTCCCAGTAACCCGATGATCGGAATCCACGAAATGAGCCCGCCAATCAGGAGTAGGAGAAGTCCGGTTTTCGTGCGGTCGATTTGCTTTCGCCGCTCCGCGTCCCACGCCGATGGCAGGCCGGGCATCGCGCCTCCGTAGGCTCCGGGCGCCGGGTACATCGGCGGAGCGCCGGACGGCGGCGGCGACCCTGCGGACAGAGGACTCCCGCAGTTCGTGCAGAACATCGTTCCGACCTTATTCGTGGTGCCACAGCGAGGACAAGTGAGGCTGGTTGCCAATCTCCCCCTCCGCCATCCGGAACAGAATCGGGGTTGAAAATCCTATCGGACCCCAGAAAGCTTAATCCGCCCGGGGCGATGGAAGCGGCATGGCGGCCGCCGGCCCCTTCGACCGATGGATCTCGTTCGAACTCGGCCGGCTGAACGCCGGGCTGGTCGTCGAGAAGAAGAGCCTGACTCGGCTCCTCGCGGAGCCGCAGCCGGAGTGCCGCACGCGGGAGGGGGACCCGCATCCGTTCGACCGGGCGGCCCTCGATCGCCTCGCGGCCGTCCTCACCCCAGAAGAGGCGGACGACCTCCGGCTGCCGCTCACCCTGGTCGCCTCCGGGGACTCGGACAGCGCCTACCTCACAGACGAACTGGGCGCGAAGGCCTTGCGGGCCGTGGAGAAGTTCGATCGGGCGTTCCCGTTCCGCGACGGGCGGATGGCCCTCCCTCATTCGCTCGCGATGGATCTCGTCCGGCGCCACGGCGGCGCCGTCCAGCTGGCCTTCGCCTGAGGCCTATTTCGGCGCCTCGGGCCTCTCCTTGCGGGATGCCCAGAAATCTTCGGGGACGTCGTCGTAGATGGATCCCATCTTCTCGGCCTCTTCCTTCGCCTTCTGCGCCTCGACGAGCTCCGCGATCCGTTCTTTCCGGAACATCCAGTAGTGGATCCGCCACTCCCGCCCGTCGTAGAGGGTCGTCTCCTCGCGTTCCGTCGTGAGGATGCCGGAGTCCTCGAGCATATAGAACGCGTCCCGGTCTTCCGGCTCCAGGACGTTGTCGATGATGCGTTCGGAGTAGCCGAAGAAGTTGAGGACGTGCTGGGCCATCGCCCGGGCCTCTTCCTCCTTCATCCCGGTCCGGTCAATCGAGTTCTTGATCGCCCGGGTGAGGTCGTCGACGGTCAGGGTCCCGGCCGGTCCCCGCTCTGACTTCGTCTTCACGGCCATGGGTCGCCTCGGGCGGCTCCTATGGGGGGTCTATGCTATTTAAGAGTTCTGCGCCGCCGTCCCTCCGTTGATTCTCAGCATCCAGGGCGAGAGCGGATCGTCCTCTCATCCCTGATAACCGGATCGATCCGTCGGCGGCCCCAGCAAAAGGTTAACGCGCGCGGTTCGCATGCATGTATGGGATGGCGAACGGTGTGGACGTGGAGTGGGTGCGGGCCGCGAAGCCCGGCGAGCCTTCGAAGCCGTCAGAGGACCTCGAGGGCGAATTGCGGGAGCTGCGGGACGAAGTCCGACGGCTGAGGGAGCAGGTGGCCGCATTGGCCGTCGAGTCCGCACGACCGGCGCCGGTGGACGAACGCCTTCCGACGTACGTCGGCCGGCTCGATTCGTCCTTGGAGGGCGGGGTCCCGAAAGGCAGCGTGATCGCGATCACCGGCCCGGGCGGCTCGATGAAGACGTCGCTCGCGCTGTACGTCCTGATCAAGAACCGCGCCGCGGGTCGCCGCGGGGTCTATGTGACCGTCGAGGAGAGCCGCGAGTCGATCCTCCGGACGATGCGCCATCACGGCCTCGGGACCGAGGAAGATTTCCTCGTCGACATCGCGCGGCTCCGCGTCGAGCACGAGGGCGCCGAGGAGATCCGGGACTGGCTCCGCGTCCTGAAAGATTTCCTGGTCCGACGAAATCAGCGCGAGAAGATCGACCTCGTCGTGATCGACACGATGGACGTGCTCGTTTCGATGGCCCACCTGCAAGACGTGCGGAACGAGCTGTTCCACTTCTTCCATTTCCTGCGTTCGATGGGCGTGACCACGTACGTCATCGCGAACGTCGATCCCACGAGGGGCGGTGTCGCCAACGACGTGTCGTTCCTCGCGGACGGCGTCTTCGAACTCCGGTTCAGCGGCGCGGGAGAGGGAAGGGTCCAACTGCTATTCCGATGCGCGAAGATGCGCCACACGAACCATTCTCGCGACTACTTCGTCCTCACGTACGACAAAGGGTTCGCGGCGAAACCGTACGAGGCCCCGAAGCCGTCCCGCTGGCGTCGACGGACGTGATTCAGAACGCGCCTTTGATCTTCGCCCGGTCGATCTTAATCCCGGCGGGAGTCGCCATCAGGACGTTCTTCCCCACGACGGCCACGTCCCCGCCGCAGTCTCGGACCGCGCTCTTCAGTTCCGCCGTGATCCGCTTGAGCGCGAGATCGTCGCTCGCGAGGCTCGTGTAGTCGATCAGCAAGATGTTCCCGTTGTACACGTGGGTCGTCAGGTCGGCGATGTCCTCGTAGCGGTAGACCTCCGCGACCTTGACCAAGTGTTCGACGGGCTCACCCAGTGCCCCGCCATCGCCCTCGAAGCTCAGCTCCCCGAGATCGATGTACGTATCCGCCTCAGCGCCCTCGGACAATCGTCGGAATGGCTTTTTGATGAAGGCCATGCCACATCCCTTCTGCGCCGCCCCATAGCCGACACCACGAATTTAAAGGTATCGCGGAGGACCGTCCGTCGGTTCCGGAACGGTCGACAATTATTCATACAATCATAAGATAGCCGTGGTTCTTCGTGCCACGGCCACGTCGGCGGGGACAACGTTTAAGATGGAAGGGCCTTTGTCGCTGGGCGCCCATGGTCTACGATGTCATCGTCGTCGGGGGTGGCCCCGCCGGTCTGACGGCCGGCGTCTACGCGCGAACCCGGAAGCTTTCCACCCTGATCCTCGAGGCGCAGGCGACGGGCGGCCAGCTGGAGTGGCTGTACCCGACGAAGTCCGTGTACGACTATCCGAGCTACATCGCCATCGAAGGCGGCGAACTCGCGGAGCTGTTCGTCCTCCATTCGCGGGAGAGCGGCGCAGAGATTCGCGCGGAGGAGGTCGTCACCGTCCAGCGACAGGCATCTGGCTTCAAGCTCACGACCCGCGAAGGGAACGTCTACGAGGCGCGGTCGATCATCCTCGCGATGGGGATGGGGTTGCTCGAGCCGAAGCGACTCGGGGTGCCCGGGGAGACGGAGTTCGAGTCGAACGGCGTGGAGTACCGCGTGCGGGACCGTCGGGAGTTCAAAGGCAAACGGGTGGTCGTCGTCGGCGGCGGAGACAGCGCCCTCGAGATCGCGCTCGAGATCGTCGCGGCCGCGAAGAAGGTCATCCTCGTCCATCGCCGCGAAGAGTTCCGGGCGATGGAGAAGAACGTCGAGGCGGTGATGGAGAGCCCGATCCAGGTCCTCTTCAACGCCGAGGTCACGAGCCTCGAGGGGAACGGGAAGGTGGAACGCGCGGTCGTCTACGACAACCGAACGTTGAAGAAGACCGTCCTCGACGTCGACGCGGTGATCGTGAACATCGGCTTCGAACCGAAGATTACGCCCCTGCCCCGCTGGGGTGTCGAGCTCGAAGGCGACCGGTTGATCCGCGTCAAGGCGGACATGTCCACCTCCGTCCGCGGGATCTACGCCTGCGGCGACATGGTGTCCTATCCGGGGAAGGACAAGCGAATCGTGACGGGTTGCGGCGAGGCCGTGACCGCCGTCATGTCCGTGTACAAGTACCTCAAGCAGCCATACTGGGCGTGAGGGCCCGCAGGAGCGGCGGGAGCGCCTCGGGCGTCTCGATCAGATAGTCGACGCCGGCGGCCTCGAGCCGCGCGCGAGTCCCGTAGCCCCAGGTGACGCCAATCGTCCGAGCGCCCGCCGCCTTGCCCGCGCGCACATCGTTCTCCGTGTCGCCCACGACGGCGCACTCCGGCGCCTGCACGCCGAGTCCCGACGCCGCCCGGAGAATCGGGTCCGGTGCAGGCTTCTTCCGCGGCACGGAATCGCCCCCGAGGACGAGGGCGAAGAACGGGAGGAGACCGGTGACCCGGAGGGCCTCGGCGGACGTGTCGTGGCGTTTGTTCGTCACGGCCGCGAGCTTCCAGACGGCGAGGGAACCGAGGGTCTCCTGGATGCCGGGGTAGGCGCGCATGCCTTCCTGCACGGACGCGGCCTCGACCCGTTGGAATTCATGAACCGCGCCCGCGAGTTCGTCGCCCGCCAGACCGCAACGCTCCGCATAGATGACTTCGATCGGCGTGCCGATCCATTGCGCCGCCTCGGAGCCGGAGATCGACGCCTTCCGGATTGCCGCGAGACCTGCATCGAACGCCGCGACCCACGCGTCGCGCGTGTCGAGGAGCGTCCCGTCGATGTCGAAGAGGACGGCACGAAGCCTCGGCACGTCAAGGCTCCTCCTCGCCGAGCCGCCAGATTTCGTCGCCCACGTGGTGGATCGTCTGGGTCGCCTTGCCTTTCTCCTCGCGGGCCATCGTGGGTCCGTCCATGATCGCCCGTCCGATCGCCAGCGGCCGGCCGTTCTTCTCGTCCCGGACCCAGACGATGTCGCCCGCACGGATCCCGGGGTCGGCGTCCACGATGCCCGGCGCCATCACGTCCGCGCCGTTGTAGATGAACCGCACCGCCCCCATGTCGACCGTGACGGCCCGTTTCTTTGCGGGGAAGGCGAGCAGCCCGCGGATCGTCGGCGCGATGCCGCCATCGAGGAAGATCGCGATCGCATCGTTCCCCCGCAGCAAGAGGCGGTGCGGTCCGGCTTCCGCCTCGTCGAGAGGCACGTCGTCCAGGGGGACCGCCATGCCGAACTCGTCCCGGAGTCGACCGAGGAAGTCCGTTGCCTCCTTCCGGCGGAGCCTCGAGCGCCGACGGATCTTCAGGGCCATTGATTCGGGCACGCGGCCGGGGAAGATAACTCCTCGTTTGCGCGTCCCGACATTTATCGATTCGGGTCGACAGATGTCAGCTCGATGCCGCGCCTTCGGACCGTAGATCGAGGGCCTGCGAGGATGTCGGGTCGAGCCGCAGCGCCTGGTCGACCATCTTCCGTGCGCGGGCTTCCTGCCCCAAGACGCGCCAGGCGCGCGCCGCATCACACCACGTCTCTGGGTCCGTCGGATTCAGTCCGATGGCGGCGTCGAACGCCGCGACCGCTTCCTTCGGTCGATTCAGGCGCAATTGCAACTCACCCTTCCTCCGGTAGACGAGGTCTCGGCCAATCTCGGTCGCTCGGATCGCGGCGTCGCAATCCGCAATCGCGTCCCCGATGCGACCGAGGCCCGCGTGAATTTCTGCGCGAAGGAGAAATGTCTCCCCGGTAGCCGCCTCGATCCCGTCAAGGGCTGCGAGAGCGTCGTCTGCTCGGCCGAGGACCCTCAGGGTGCGCGCAAGTTCGGGTCGCGCTTCGGCGGCCCCGAGGTCCGCGGCCTTTCGAAGCGACGCCTCCGCATCCGTAGCCCGGCCCGCCGCGAGAAACGCGCGGCCGGCCGCGAGCCAACCGCGGGAATCCGCCGGATCGCGCGAGCGCAGTTCTTCCGCGGGGACAATCGCGTCCCCGGGCCGGCCGACTCGGAGCAAGAGCGCGGAAAGGCGGAGCAGGGCGTCGGCTCCATGCGCCTTCGACGCCGACGCCGCGTATCCGTCGATCGCCTCGTCAACCCGCTCCAGGTCCTCGAGCAGAACCGCCTGATGGTAGCGCAGCTCGGCGTTGTCCGGCTCGATCTCCAGGGAAGCTTGGAAGCACTGGAGCGCCTCCTCGTAGCACCGCTCCGCCTCGAGCGCGTTCCCCATCTCTTCGAGGATCTTGCCGCGGAAGACCCACGCCTCGTCGAACGATCCGTTCAGGATGAGCGTGTTGTTCAGCGCATCGCGGGCCTCCTCGAGCCGGCCGAGATGATGGAGGGCCTCCGCCTTCGCCATCCACGCGTGATCGTAGTTCGGATTCAGCTCGAGGCTCTGGCTGATCAGCTCGAGCCCCTCTTCGTGGCGGCCGAGCGAATCGAGCGCATGGCCTTTCGCGTACAGCGCATAGTCGAAATCGGGCTTGATCTCGAGGCTCTTGTCGTGGTACTTCAGGGAAGGCTCGTGGCGACCCATCTTGTTCATCGCGTTCCCGATATTGTTCCACGCGATCTCGTATCGAGGGTTCACCTCGAGCGCCCGCTCGAAGTACGGGATCGACTGCTCGTACCGCCCGAGGTTGTACAGCGCATTTCCCAGGTTGTTCCAGAGGACCTCGTCGCCGCGGTCCATCTCGATCGCCTTCTCGTACGCCGTCACGGCCTCCTCGAGCCGGTTGATCCCGTGGAACGTGTAGCCCTTGTTGTACCACGCCTGCTTGTACCTCGGGTTGATCGCGAGCGCCTTCTCGTAGCAGGCGAGCGCCTCCTCGTGAATCCCGAGCATGAAGAACGTGAAGCCTTTGTTGTTCCACGCCTCCTCGTTGTTCGGGTCCGCCGCAATCGCGCGGTCGTATGCCTCGACAGCCTCCTCGTACCGTTCGAGGGCGTACAGTGCGTCGCCGAGTCCGGTCCACGCGTCTCCGTCTTCCGGATTCTGCGAGGTCGCGGCGTTGTATGCATCGACGGCCTCGTCGAACTTGTTCAGCTCCTCGAGGAGTTGCCCCTTCCGCGTCCACGCGACCGCGTTCCCGGAATCCGCGCGGACGAGGGCTTCGTAGACCTGCATCGACGGCCTGGCGCGCCCGAGCCGGGCCAAGACGAGCGCCTTGTCGTACAACGCATCCGCGTAGGCCGGGTTGATGGCGAGGGCGCGGTCGTACGCGACGAGCGCCTCCTCGAACTGCCCGAGTTGCGCGAATGCGTTCCCGAGGTTGTATGCGGCGATCTCGTACTTCGGGTTGCGTTGCAACGCGCGGGTGTACGCCTGAATCGAGTCCTCATGGCGGCCGAGCCCGTCCAGCGCCACGCCGCGATTGTTCCACATGACGTGGTCCTCGTAACCGAACGCCGCCGCGCGATCGTAGGAAGCGAGGGCGTCCGAGAACTCGCGGGCGTCGCAGTGCGCGTTCCCGCGGAGGAACTCCGCCTCCCCGCGAGCCAGGTCCGCCTTGGCAGGCACGGCCGAAATCGCGAAGGCGACGGGAATGGCCATCAGGGCGCATCAGAGTCGACGTCGATTTAATGGTTCCGCGGTGAGTTTCGGTGGCGTTAGTTTGCGTACTTTCGCCGACCTCTCCGTAGAACTCTTAATGACCGGGAGACGATGAGGACATCGCGTTCGCGTCGATGGCTCCAAGATCGATGAAGCCCACCTTCTTCACAACTCCGCCGGAGTTCCGAACGTGGCTGGAGAAACGACACCGCGAGACCCGAGAATTATGGGTGGGGTTCCATAAAAAGAGCTCAGACCAGGCAAGTATCACGTGGCCGGAGGCGGTCGACGAAGCGCTGTGCTTTGGATGGATCGATGGCCAACGGAAAGGCATCGACGATGTGGACTATGCGATCCGTTTCACACCGCGAAAACCGGGCAGCATCTGGAGCGTCGCGAATGTCAAACGCGTCGAGGAACTCCGCGCACAACGGCGCTTGCACCCGGCCGGCCTCGAGGCGTTCGAGACACGCGCGAAAGATCGATCTGGAATCTATTCGTACGAGCAACGCAAAACGGCGGAGCTCGACGAGGCGCAATTGAGGAAATTCCTCGCGAACCGGAACGCTTGGGAGTTCTTTGAAGCGCAACCGCCTTCGTACCAGAAGGCGGCCGTTTGGTGGGTCGTCACCGCGAAGATGGCGCCGACGAAACTCAAACGCCTCGGACGGCTGATTGACGATTCGGCGCATGCACGAACCGTGCCGCCGCTGACTCGCCGGATCTTGAAGCGCGGCTGATTGGCGACCGAAGCGGGCCTCCGGTTGTCGCCGCCGATCGGGAGGCCGAGAACCGGGTCGTCGGATTTAAGTAGAGATAGTTCCTTGAAGCGGGTTCAGGGGAGACGCATTGTCGACGATGGACACAGAGTCCTTCTCGAAGTCGAAGGCGATGGAGCTCCCGCGAAACGTCGTCGTCGGCCATGACGCCCTGCACGCGGTCGGAGAGGTCTGCCAGTCGCTGAAACTGGGGAAACGCGCCTTGATCGTCGCGGACGAGACGACGATGAAGATTGCCGGCATGACCGTCGAGAAGGAACTCGCGGCACGGAAGATCCGGTCCTCGGAATTCCTGATCCCGGATGCGACGATGAAAGAGGTTCGCGAGGGAGAAGAGAAGATTCGCAAAGGGAACATCGAGTTCGCGCTCGGCGTGGGCGGCGGGCGTTCGATTGACGTCGCGAAGTGCGCGTCCTTCAATGCCGGCGTGCCGTTCGTGAGCGTGCCGACCGCTGCGAGCCACGACGGCGTCGTGTCGTCGCGCGCCTCGATCCAAAAGGACGGGGAGAAGGTGAGCCTCGCGGCCCAGACGCCGATCGCGGTCATCATGGACACCGGTGTGATTGCGGAGTCCCCGTTCCGCCTCCTCGCGTCGGGATGCGGAGACATCATCTCGAACCTCGCAGCGGTGAAGGACTGGGCCCTCGCGCGGAACCTCCGGAACGAATACTATTCGTCGTACGCCGCCGCGCTCAGCGAACTCGCCGCGCACCTGGTGATCGAGAACGCATCGACAATCAAGCCTCGACTCGAAGAGAGCGCGTGGTTCGTGTGCAAGGCGCTCGTCTCGAGCGGGGTCGCGATGTCGATTGCCGGCTCCTCGCGGCCCGCGTCGGGGAGCGAGCACAAATTCTCCCACGCCCTCGATCGGATCGCGAAGAAGCCCGGCCTCCACGGGGAGCAGTGCGGCGTCGGGACAATCATGATGATGTACCTCCATGCCGGGAACTGGCAGGAAGTCCGGGACGCGCTCCTGGCCATCGGCGCGCCGACGACGGCGCGGGCGCTCGGCGTCACGGACGACGAGGTCGTCCAGGCTCTCGTGCACGCGCACGAGGTCAACAAGGAGCGGTACACGATCCTCGGCGACGAGGGCCTCACGCTCGAAGCGGCGGAGCGACTCGCGAAGATCACGAAGGTCGTCTGAGAGGGTCGCGAGCCCTAGTGCAGGACGCCGAACCGATCGAGCGATTCCACGAGTTCGTTTGCATAGGCCGCGATGTCGATCCGGAGATCGTAGCGGCGGAAATACACCTGGAGGGCCGCGAGCCCGCTCTCCAGCGCCGCCCGGGCCTCCGTCAGGCGGACCCACGGCGACGACCCCGCGCGGTCCACCCGGATCGCCTCGGAGAAATCGATGACCCAAGGCTCGCCCTCATAGACCAGGACGTTGAAGGCGCTCAGGTCGCCATGGACCACGCCGGCCCCGATGAGACGTCGGACGGTATCGAGCACCCGGTCGAGGAATTCTTTCGGGTCCTCGAGCACGACGTCCTTGAGTCGAGGAGCTGGCCCTGCATCCGTGCCGAGGTATCGCATCGAGAAGCGGTTCTCGATGCGCCTCGCGGGTGTCGGCACACGGACCCCGCCTTTCCAGGCCTGGCGCATCATCTCGTACTCGTGTGCGGCCCGCCAGCCCATGGAGTCCTGCTTGACCGGCCCTCCCCCGCGATGCGAGGTTCGGTACAGTCGGTACGACTTGATCGCGAGCGGCGCGCCTTTGTACCGCGCCAGGTACACGTTCGCTTCCTTGCCTGCGCTGATCAGGCCCACGACTTCTGTCGCGAGGCCGGCGGACAGGATCGCCTCCACGACGGACCGGTAGTCCGGTTCTTCGAGGGACAGCTGCCCGGAGTTGATGCGCCACTGGACGCTGGCGTCCAGGTAGGGGCGGTTCGGCATCGGTTGGGTTCGTTCTTTTCATGCTGGCGTTCACAAGACGGGCTCACGAACGCCGGGACGCCGAAACGGACTTACGCGGCTCCCGGCGCGGTTCGGAAAACGATGCGGGACATCATGCCGGGAACCTCCTGGTCGACGCGACCGTCCCGTGCCATGGTCGCTTGGACCTTGAACCTACCGGCGCGGGAATCGGTCCGCCGCGGGCGATCCGGGGAACGGAGACCCTTAAGCCGCCCCGCGCCTTAGGTCCGGGAGAGGCCCTCGTCGTGGTCCAGATCACGCTCGTCGGCGAGCGGCAAGCGCACGCGGGCCACGAATTCATCTACCGCGGGCCGCAGCCCGAATGCACGCCGTGCAAAGTCCGCAGTGCATGCCTCAACCAAGACCTCGGGCGTCGGTACCGGATCACCCGCGTCCGAGACGTCTCGCACCCGTGCCTCCTGAACGAGGAACGAGCGCGGGTGGTCGAGGTCGAACCGGTCGCTCCGGACTGCAGCCTCTCGGCCCGAGTGGGCGTCGAGGGAGCCGTCCTGGCGTACGAGAAGATCGTTTGCTCCAATGGCGCGTGCCCGAACTTCCGTCTCTGCCACCCGGTCGGCGTCGAACCCGGGATGCGCATTCGCGTCGTCGAACTCGGGCCGGAGCTCGAATGCCCGCTCGGCTACTCGCTCGTGTCCGCGAAGGTCTCGTACGGCAACTGAAGGGAACACCGATGAAGGCGTCCCTCCCCCGGCGAATGACACTCCACGCGATCGAGGCCGCGGTGCTGACCCTCGGCTACCGCGTGAAGCGCGAACCGTTCGACGTCGTCGCGTTCCGCGCGCTGTACAACGGCAAGCGCTTCCACATGCGCCTCGAGACCCACGGGCTCGAGCGCGTCCCGATGGGATCGGAGATCGACCTGCACGTGGACTTCATGCGCGACGTGACGGCGTTCCACGGATCCAAGGCGGAGTCCGAGGAGATCGCCTTCGAGATGGCCCAGCTCCTCGGCGCGTTGAAGGCCCAGGATCCCGAACGAAGTCGCCCGCGGGTCCGCTGCCCCGAATGCGGGAAGGAGTTCGGACAGGAAGCGTTCCGCGCCCACCGGATGGTCGTCCACGGGCGCTAGACGATGTCCCGGCCGTACACGGTCCGGCCGCCCGTCCGGAAGCCCATCGATTTCCAGAACGCCGCGGCGGCCGTGTTCGTGGGCGTCACCTCGAGATCGATCCGCTCGACGCGCATCGCCTTCGCCTCATCGAGGAGGCGCGTTGCGAGGGCGCGCCCCACTCCCTTCCGCCGCATCGCCGGGTCGACGAAGAAATCGTTCAGCACGAGGAGCCGGCCCTCCTCTGCGGACGGAGAGTACACCGCGAGGGCCACGCCGACGACCGCTCGCTTCTCCCGCGCGACGAGCAGGACGCCACCCACGCGGTTGCGCATGACTTGCTCGACGGCCCATGTGATCCGTTCGGGCCGCGGCTTCACGCCTTCGGAGGTGAGGTAGGCGGCGATGAGCCGTTCCACGTCGAGGCGGTCCGGGGGAGCGGCGCGCTCGATGAGGACCATCGGCCGCGGGCACCGCCACACGAAACATAAGCGTTTGGGCACTGGCACCCGAAATCGCTTAGCGCGGGGAACTTCGTGTCCCTCGGGCACGCACAGAGGCGTCCCGAATCGCGCGGCGGATTCGGAGCAGCTGATCGTGCGAGCGAACGAAAGATGCTTGGCGCGGATCGATGGGGCCGCCGACGAACGGGTCATCAACGAACCGCGGGTACACGTGGACGTGTAGATGCGGAATCGTGTTGCCGTGAAGTTCGTAGTTCATTTTCGCGGGTGACAGGAGATCCGAAAGCGCTTTCGCGACGAGCATGACGTCCTCCCAAAACGCATGCCTCAAGTCTGCGGACAGTTCGAAGGGTTCCACGACGTGCTGCTTCGCGACGACTGCAACGTATCCGGGCAGCGGTGCGCGCGAAGGCGCCGAGACCCAGGAAGCGGAAAGGACTGCGACGACGTCTCGGGGACGGCCGCGGCGACAGATTGGGCAAGCGGTCCTTCGACGGCGATTCGCCCAAGCGACCCGGTTCTGCCAGACAGACCCTCCCGTTGGTTCGTTCAGTAGGATTCCTCTAGAACAGAACGACCCGAACGACTTCGCCTTTCTCGATCATATCGACGTTTCCGGGGATCTCGATGTACCCGTCCGCGTGGGCCATCGACGTGATCGCGCCGCTCTCCTTGTACGCCGGGACCGCCTGACCGTCGACGATGCGGACCGTGTGAAATTCGACGCGTCCGATGGTCGAGACCACGCGCTTCGCGAGCGGGACTTCGGAGATCCGTTCGTGCCGCGGCGGTAAGCGCGCCATGCGTCGGAGCATGGGGGCGAGGATCATGTAGCAGTTGCTGAGGCAGGACGTCGGATAGCCCGGCATCCCGAGGACCGCCTTTCCGTCCACCCGGCCGAGGACCGTGGGCTTGCCGGGCTTGACGGCAATCCCGTGGAACAGGAGATCGCCCATCGACCGCAGCACATCGACGACGATGTCCTTCTCGCCGACGGAGGAACCGCCCGAGAAGACGACGATATCGTTGGCAATCGCCTTCTTCAACGCGGAACGGAGGGATTCGAGGCGGTCCGAGACGCGGCCCAGGAGGACCGGCTCCCCGCCGTTCTCTCGCACGACGCTCGCCATCGTGTGCGAGTTGATGTCGTATACCTGGCCCGCGCGGATCGGCTTGCCGGGAGACACGACCTCGTCGCCGGTCGTGAGGATCGATACGCGAGGCTTCGCGTAGACGCGGGCCCGGGCCATGCCGGTGGCCGCGAGGGCACCGACTTTCGCGGGCGTGAGGACCTCCCCTTCGCCGACGACGAGGGATCGGTGGGCGATGTCTTCGCCGCGGCCAGAAACGTTCTCCCCCGGGTGGACCGGGGAGTAGACGTTGACGAGATTCCGTTCGTGATCCGTGTCCTCGACCATGACGACGGCGTCCGCGCCTTTGGGAAGAGTAGAGCCCGTCGCGACCTCCGTGCAGCGGCCCGATGCCACCCGCTTTCGCGGGACCCCATCCGCATACAGCGTCTCGATCCGGCGTAG
>DASWGO010000140.1:0-5052 GCA_036393695.1 Thermoplasmata archaeon | reverse complement strand
CGGCGGCTTGATCTTGCCTTCCGCCTGCAACTTCTCCTTGATGCGTTCGATCAGGAGGACCGGAGGTACATCGTATGCGGTCGTCATCGGGAACACGCGTCGGGTTCGCGCTTCATAAATCAAGGTCGTATTTGAAGGCTTGCGTGCTCTCACGGAGCGGAGTGTTATCGCGCGCGTCGCGCGGTTTTCTCGGAGGGACCAACGCGCCCACTCCGACGTTTTTTGGGGTCTAAGAACAATCGCATCTCCGTTGTTCGTTCGAATCCGAGGCGGGTGTAGATCGGCTGGCCAAATGCCGAAGCGTGGAGGAGCATTACGTGGATTCCGCGTGCCTTTGCGTATCGGATCGCTTCACGTACGATGCGAGCTCCGTGCCCGCGGCCGCGGTGGGCCTCCTCCGTGAACATCGAGAGAAGATACCCCGCGGTGGTCCCTTTCCAGTTCGGCCTCGGCTGAACTTGGATGAACCAGACACAACCGCTCGCGACAGCTGCCCCTCCGACGTCGACGATGAAGCCAGCGAACCGATCCGACTTCATCTGCGTCAGTGCCCAACGACGGTACGTGCGGTCCGCAACGTCGAGGTCCGTTTTCGGAATCTTCGCGATTGCGTTCCACATGCCCCGGCGATGGCGGACGAGGAGATCCAAATCCCCGAGGGTTGCCTGACGGATAGTGGCGCGAGCCACGGTGCGCGGATTCGGAGCGGGGACTTGATTCTTCCGCATCCCCGCGTGTTAACCTTGTTTAAGGTTGATTCCTGGGACCGTGATGTCGAGGGCACGCGGACCCCGATCCCGCGGAATCTTCATGTGGACTTCCCGCCTCTCACGAACGTGTCCTCCGACCCGAGGATCCTAGTTGCCGTCTCGGGCGCCTCCGGTGTGGAGTATGCCCGGCGCCTCATCGAGATTCTCGGGGATAGCGCAGACGTCGTTACCACGAAGGACGCACAAGCGGTGATCGAGATTGAAACCGGGCTCACGATGAAGGAATTTGCCGCAAGGGCACGGTCGAGCTACAGCGAGGACAACCTTGCGGCGGCGCCTGCGTCGGGTTCGTCTCTGTTCCTCGCCGTTGTCGTGGTACCGTGCAGTGGGACGACGCTCGCAAAGATTGCGACCGGCATCGCCGATAATCTCGTCACGCGGGCTGCCGCCGTGGCAATCAAAGAAAATCGGAAACTGATTCTGGTCCCTCGCGAGACCCCCGTCGGCGCAATCGCGCTGGAGAACATGCTCAAGCTCGCACGCCTCGGCGTCATCATCATGCCCGCGTCCCCGGGTTTTTACGGGAAGCCGAAGCGGATCGCGGATCTGGTTGACTTCGTCGTCGCACGAATCCTGGACCACCTCGGCGTCGACCACTCGATCGGCGTCCGGTGGAGCGGCCCCGAATGACGCCCGTCAGAGCTGGGCGGACAGGTCGAGGTATTCGTCGAACTCGGCGTTGAGTCGTCGGATGTCCTCTTCGGAGAGCACTCCGGGCGAGACCCGTGCAATCACGGTCACGCCGTGCACGAACGCCATGTCGTTTGCCTTCCTCAGGAATCGGATGACGTCGGCGAGCGACGACTCGGAGATGATCTGGTCCAAGCCGTCGTACAGGACCACCCCGCCCTTCCGTTCCCGCGTCACCTGCAGGATCGGCCTCAACCCGACCGGGTCGAGTTCCTTCGGATCGATCGCATCGGCCCCGTGACTCGAGACTTGCACGACAGGGACGTCCTTCACGCCAAACTCCAGGCGCATCCGTTCCGCAGCCGCGGACGTCATGCAGATCGCAGGCCGACCGAGTTTCGTGAGGTCCCTTAGCCAGGCGAACCCGATCGACGGATTGCTCGCGACCACGAGATAGCGCTTTCCTTCATCCAGATGACGCAGGAATTCGCTGCAGTTCGAGCACGGCGCCACGCGCGGGTCGGTCCCCTGCGGGACGGTCTGCAACTCACCACACGACTCGCATTGCATCGAGACGTCGGTGGTCGTGCGGTCGGCCTCGACCGTAATCGGGGTGCGGCAGTTCGGGCATTGCGTCAGGCTCGCGGCACACGATAGGTGATACATCGCGCCGCACGTGCAACGATACGTCGGGTCGGTTCCGAGAATCTCGCGTTGGCAATGCGGGCAAGTTCCGAGTACGGCTCCCGCTTCCGCGGGGCCCGTCGGGATCGCGACCTTCTTCACGACGACCCGTTCGTCCTCGCCCTCGACGGACGGCGCGCGCTCGACCCTACCGGAGTAGTACGCCCGCGTCCCTAATCCGAGCACCACGGCTAGCGTGATCGCAAAGAGCCAGTACACGAGCCCGGAGACGAAGACGCGCACGCCGAGGATCCAGGTCGCCGTCGGAACGAAATAGAACAGGACGAGCAGGGCTATGGCCAGACCTCCGAGCCGATGGAGCCACTTGGCCTTGTGGACCGCGAGCCGATACGCCGCGGGACGGGATTCGCGGTATCTCAAGTACGCGCCATGCTGGAGGCGCGAAATCGCGTACGAGGCGACGAGCATGACGGCGAACAGGACCTGCGGATTCTCGAAGACGTCAAACGCCGCGAAGCGGATCGTCTCGTTCGGAATCGATGAAGCATTTCGCGTCGAACTGTAGAACAGGATCTCCCCGCCGGGGGTTCGGATCACCTGGAGCCCTCCGGATCGGACGACGGGACTGGAGAAGCTCAGCGGGCCGACCAGATAGTGCCTATCCTCCTGGACGACCTCGCCGTCGTAGTCAGAGGGTGCGTGGAGCGCGAAGTCACGAATGAAGAATCCTCGAGCGCTGCCTGTGGCGTCCGAAGTGAAGTTCAATCGGAGTCGCACCCGGTCGCCGAGGTAGCCGGTCAAGTTGACCCGTACGTTGGACCAAACGCCGGGAGTGGTCTGCGGCAGGTCCGGACTGGCTCCGAACAAGAGGTTCGTCCAATCCGCAAATGCGGGCGCGTGGGCGATCTGCAGTCGGAGCCGATCCTGCGCATCCGCGACTTGGCCGGTGTAGTTGAACGTGGTCCAGGCCTGGGAGGCGAAACGGAGGTCGAACGGGATGTAGACCGCAGAGGAAACCGCGCGGACGGGGTCCGCCGTCGTCCGAGCGGCCGCCACGGTGTTGTTGGCATACGTGCCGGTCGCGGAGTTCCCGGCCCAGAGGGCTTCACATGGAGACGGGACACCGGCCGGACAGCCCGGCGCGGGAACGATGTTCCAGCCGCCCTCCACGAGGAAGGGCCACCCGGGATACAGGCCGGCAGCATTCAGGTTCGGAGGCTGAGCGGCCTCATACCAAAAGACGCGGTACAGGGAATCGGCGAGCGACTCGGTGGGGAGCGGCACTCGCGCATTTCGCGTCGTCGTGTTCGCCTCGAAGAGCATCCGGACTTCGACATCGGCGGATGTGCTGAGGTTCGTGTTGGCAAGGCCGGATGTGCTCCGCGAAAAGCCCACCGCGGGATCCGGGTTCTTCTCTCGAAGGTCGAATGGCCACAGCCGCATGTACTGCACGAGCGTTCCCTGGCCGCCGGATCCCTCGAGGACGTTCTCGACCCGGTCCGTGTAGCTTGCGCCCTCTGCGGCTTCCAGGACGCCGTCTCCGTTCGCGGAGGTCGCTGCACCTTCGAAGGGAAAGCCACGCGGGATCTGGCCGTATTCATCGAACAGGTGCAGAATTTTCGCGCGGAGGTCCGCCGCCTTGGCTCCCGTGAGCGTCCATGTCACGTGGCCGCCGCCATTCAGGTCGGAGGTTCCGAACAGTTCGTAGTCCGTCGAAACGATCATGTGACCGGTGGGATTCTGGCCGACCGCGGGGGTGAAGACACTCCAGAACACCAGAAGGAAGGTTACCACAGCGAGGACGGCTGGGCGCGCCGAACCCATGAACGCGAAGGAAGGCTCCCGTCGGATAAAGGCTTGCTCTGCCGTTTCGCAATCCAACACCGACGCCTCCATTCGAAAAGATAAAAACCGGCCGTGAGTATCGTGGCGCCGTGGTTCCTCAGGATTTGTCGAAGCTGCTGGCGGGCGGCGTCGACCTCGACCAGGAATTCGAGCGGGCCACGAAGACCCTCGAGTCGATCGGCCTCTCCGGATACGAGGCCCGCGGATACATCGCGCTCGTCGCCCACGGCTACGGGAGCGCGGAGACCATTGCCGAGACCGCGAAGATCCCGCGGACGTCGGCGTACAAGGTCCTTCAGAGCCTGTGTCAGAAAGGATTCGCGATTTCCACTCGCGGGCGCCCGACGATCTTCAAGCCCGAGGCGCCGAGCAAGGTCAAGGGACGCGTGATCGACCACCTGGAGGACACGTTCGCGAAGCTCGACCTGCTCCACGAGGTCCTGAGGTCGAAAGGGGAGCCGCAGCTTGTCTACACGATCGTCTCGAAGCCGCGCGTCCTCGAGAAGATCGGCGAGCTGATCGACCAGTCGTCGGAGACGTGCATCGTGTCCACGCCAACCTTCTCGGAGATCCGGGAGAACGTCGGGAAGAAGATCGAGCAGGCGATCGCCCGCGGCATCCGATTCACTATCATCACGGAGCCCGGTCAGAAAATCCCGGAAGGGGCGAGCGTCGTGAACCGCAAAGGCCTGATCGCGACGGACGTGATCGTGGACGGCTCCGCGGCCTTGATCGCGGCGCCGGACCTGTCCGCGTGCGGCTACACGGACAATGCCTCCCTGTCGAGACACCTGGAGAACTTCCTCGAGATCATCATGAATCTAAAGGAGTGATGCCGGAACGTGGTCACATCGGCGCGCTCCTTTGACGTCGTCGTGATCGGCGCAGGCCCCGCCGGGGGCTACCTCGCGGGCAAAGTTGCGGAAGCCGGATACGACGTCGCCCTCGTCGAGGAACACCGCGAGATCGGGGAGCCGATCCAATGCGGTGGCCTCGTCACGCCGCGGGTCTTCGAATACGTGGACTGCAAAGAAACGATCATCGGCGCAGTCCATGGCGCCGAGCTGTACTCACCCTCGGGTCGACGCCTCGTCATCGACGGGCACCACACGCAGGCGGTCGTGGTCCAGCGGGCGATGTTCGACCGGGCCATCGCGACCGA
>DASWGO010000139.1:0-4118 GCA_036393695.1 Thermoplasmata archaeon | reverse complement strand
GTGGTCCTTCAGAAGTTTCTCGAACCCGGAGGTCAACGTCCGCGTCGTCCCGAGGAGAGCGTCGAAGACACCAGGCTTCTCGAGTTCATTGAGGGTCGCCATCCCGGCGGCCATCGCCATCGGATACCCGGCGAACGTGCTACTGTGGAAGAAGTCCCCGCTCGCCGGATCCGCGAGGTCGAGGATATCCGAACGTCCGAGGAACGCGCCACAAGGCAGGCCTCCTCCGATAATCTTGCCCAGACAGGTGAGATCCGGCGTCACGCGATACGCGTGTTGGGCTCCGCCGAACGCCAGGCGAAAGCCGCTCATCACCTCGTCGAAGATGAGGGGAATGTCGTGGTCCGCGGTGACCTCCCGCAACCCGTTCAGGAAGTCCGGGTCCGGCGCGATGTACGATCGTTCGACCGGTTCCACGATGACGCACGCGAGACGGTCCGCGTGAGCCCGGATCCGCGCCTCGGTTTCGTCCAGATCGTTGAAGGGCAACACGACCGTGTTCTTCAGGACCGAGTCAGGCGTCCCGCGAGATCCCGGGACCGGCACGAAGCCTCGCCGGACCTCCTCCTTTGACGGAGTGTGGCTCACGAGGAATTCATCGACGCCGCCGTGGTAGTGGCCCTCGAACTTTGCGATCATCGGACGCTTCCGGTACGCCCTCGCCAACCGGACGGCATGCACCGTCGCCTCGGTTCCGGACATCGCGAAGCGCATCTTCCCCTCCGGTCGGAAAATCCGGAGGAGCCGTTCCGCGTAGGTCGCCTCGAGCTCGTGGGGGGTGCCGAACATCGTGGTGCCGGCCGACTCGAGGCTGTCCCGGATCGCTTTCATGACGCGCGGATGGCCATGGCCCAGGATGAGCGGGCCGAAGGACAGGCAGTAGTCGATGTACTCGTTGCCGTCGAGGTCCCAGAGACGGCATCCTTTCGCCTTCTTCATCGCGATCGGGTACGGATCGAAGTACTTCACGCCAGCCGTGACGCCGCCCGGGAGGGAACGTCGTGCCCGGTCCGCGTACGCGCGAGACGCCTTCGTCTTGGCCGCTGAATCGGTATCCACGTCGGACCTGTTCATCTCCGGGAGCCATCTTGCGTCCGGCCGATATACTCTTCGTGGACCACTCGCCCTACCCGAGATATCCACGTCCTCGGCCGAGCCGACACCGGCGCCCGCACAAAGGCAGCCTACACCTCGTCCCCGACGGCTTGGAGGCACGTGCGACGTTGCCGTTGTCCTGCCGTTAGCTTAGCTCGAAGTATTTCCGCCCCGCGCGATGGGGCTCTTGGTGCGGCGCCTGCGAGATAATGCTAGGGGCTCATCGCGGTAAGCGACCGTGTGGTGCGCGTCGTTTGCTCGGGAGAAGACATCGGGTTGATCCTTTGCGGTCGGGATTCGGCAACCTCGTCAATATATTTATATCGGTCCGAGGCAGCTTAAATCCGCGTGCGCGCGTATGCGCGCACTCGCGGACGCCTGGAAAAAATGCCGACACGCGAGCTTGGCACAATACTAGAGGCCCTGAAGAGGGCCACGTCGCAGGATTTCAGCGGACGCGCTTTTCAGAGTCGACTGCGTATTCAGAAGGCAATCTATTTTCTTCGGGCATTCGGGTACGATCCCGCCAGGGAATACTCGTTCGGCGACTACTTCCATGGTCCGTACTCACCGAAGCTCGCTAACCAATATTACGAGCTTAGGAGCCTCGACTCCGAAGAGGTTGCTGTTGGCCCCCCGCCTGCGTTCCCGCCGGCGGCCATCGAATTCCTCCGGGAGGCCATAAAGGCGGGAAACGACGTGCTCGAGGCCGCTGCGACGATGCACGCGTTCTTCACCAGGAACCGTGACGCGTCAGGAGATGACGCAATCGCATACCTCGGCAAGGTTAAGGGCTGGCTTGTTGGCCGCGGGAGAGAGGCGTTGTCATTACTAAAGAAACACGGACTCGTTCCGGGTGCCACCTAGACACCGACGTCCTGCGCTGCGCTCTGGGGACGATGTCGCCGACCGCGTGAAAACCTGTCGGCCGTTTCTCCACAGCGGCAAGCAACTTCAATCCTGCACCTCATTCATCGTACTCGGGGAGCTCGTTAACGAGGTCCTGACTGAACCAAAGAAACTTGACCTCCAAGACGTCGCCCGAATCCTCGAACCGCAGACCAAGAGTGGCAACCTCGTAACCTACGGCCTCGGAGACAAAGCCACTCGAGTCTTCGCGATGGCGAAGGAATTGCGCTCACGGGAGCGCGAACTGACCCCTTGCGATGCGATGATCGTCGCTTGCGCTATCGAGGACCCTGTCTGCTCAGTGCTCTATACCTTTGACCGGCTGCTGTTGGAGAGCCACGTGATCCAACGCTACGTGGCAGACCACAGGCGCAAGATCAAACCGGTTGAGTCGGCGGAGCATTGACCGTGCCTCTGTCCGCGATGTGCCCTTCCTTCTCGTTCGCGGTCGCGAAAAGCCAACGCTCAGTATCGGCCCTCGAGAACGCGCCTTCCTCGGCGGCCCTCGGCGCTTAATAGGCATCCGTCGATGCGCGTCTGAAAGCCGGTGGAGATTCGATGAGTGGCGGCGAATTCGAAAAATCATACCGAACCGGCGACACCCCATGGGATTCCGGCGTGCCGAGCGCGGAACTCGTTCGGGTCCTCGACGCCGGTTTGTTGCCCGGAAAAACGGTCCTCGAGATCGGGTGCGGAACGGGGACGAACGCCATCGCATTCGCGCGCCGCGGATATCGGGTGACGGCGGTCGACTACGTCGAGCTTGCCGTACGGCGAGCGCGGGAGAAAGCACAGAAGACGGGAATCGAGATTGACTTTCGCGTCGGAGATGCGACGCGGATGGATCTCGGTGGACTGTACGATGTGATGTTCGACCGTGGCGTCTACCACGGCATTCGCACCGGGAACCTCGAGGGTTTCCTCAAGATGCTTGGACGCGTCACCCGCAAGGGCACGCGTTGGTTGACCCTCGCAGGGAACGCCAACGAGCCGATGGTCAACGGTCCGCCGGTCGTGAGGGAGGAGGAATTCCGGACCGAGTTGGGACCGCTGTTCAAGATCCTCGAGGTACATGAGTTCCGTTTCACGCTCGACCGCGAAGACTTCCGGCCTCTGGGCTGGTCGATCCTGCTGGAACGGCGGTAGTCGAGCCACACGCCGCGCGCTCGAAAGCGAATTCAATTGAGAGCCGTCATCGGGGAGAAGCCGAAGTCTCCTGCTTGTGAATCGGACACGGTCTCCCGGCCTTGCAGAATCGGCACTTCTCCGGCTTCGTCACCGGGAGCGGCTTGATCATCCGACCGTACTTCCGGCGCGGCGTTCCGACCACCGTCTCCCTTGCGACCTCAGACTGCCTCGACGAGCGACATCTCGGCCCGACCGCGCTTCATACTCTCCGCGACGTCCTCGAAAGCGTCCAGATGCCGCGAGACGTCCGCCTTCGTGTGCGCGACGGAAGACGTCCACTGCTCGTCCGGGCCGGTGGCCATCGGGATGATCCCGCGGTTCAGCATCGCGGTGTAGTAGCCCCACCACCGGCCCACGTCGACACCTTGGAACGACCGCCAATCCGTCACTGCGCGGCGGGAGAAATGCACGGTCCCGCTGATCCCGCCGGCCTGGACGACCATCTCGAGACCGTGGTCTCCGCTGATGTCGCGATAGCCCTTCGCGAGATCGTCGCCGATCTGCTGCGCGTGACGCATTCCGGCCCGCGTCAGGATCTTCGTCATCGTCACGAGCCCCGCAGAGATGCTGAGGGGATTCGCGTTGAACGTCCCCGCATGACCAATCTGACCCGGGACCACTTGGTCCATGATCGACCTCGATCCGCCGACGGCCGCGAGCGGGAATCCGCCGCCGATTGCCTTTCCGAGCACCTTGACATCCGGGGTGACGCCGAACGCTTCCTCCGCGCCGCCGTACCACTTGCCGCACGTCTTGACCTCGTCGAAGATCAGGAGCGCGCCGATCTCACTCGCGATCTTCCGGAGGCCTTCGAGGAATCCGGGCGTCGGATGGACGTAGCCCATGTTCATCGGCACGGGTTCGAGGATGATCCCCGCGATGTCGTCGGCGTGCTCGTTGGCCAGGGCCTCCGTCGCCGCGAGGTC
>DASWGO010000138.1:0-2627 GCA_036393695.1 Thermoplasmata archaeon | reverse complement strand
GTGGATCTGGCGCTGCCACATCGACCTCACGTCCCCGAACGAATCCGTCTTGCGGCTCCTCGCCCCCCACCTCGAGGCCTACGACGCGGCCGTCTTCAGCGCCCGCGAGTACGCGCCGCCGACGGTCCAATTCCCGCGGATATACGTGAATCCGCCGGCAATCGATCCGACGAGCCCGAAGAACCGCCACGTCTACCGGGAGGAGCTGGAGACGATCTTGCCTCGTTTCGACATCGATTTCGACCGACCGGTGATCACCCAAGTCGGCCGTTTCGATCCGTGGAAAGATCCGCTCGGTGTCATCGATGCGTATCGCCTCGTGAAGAAGAAAGTCCCTCGGGTGCAGCTCCTGATGGTGGCCTCGATGGCCCGTGACGATCCAGAAGGGTGGATGTGGTTCGAGCGCTCGGCGCGGCATGCGGGGGATGATCCGGACATCCACTTCCTCACCGATCTTCGGGGGGTCGGCGCGCTTGAGGTGAACGTCCTCCAGAGGCAGACCGACGTGTCGATCGCGAAATCGCTCCGCGAGGGGTTCGGCCTCATCGTGAGCGAATCCCTGTGGAAGAGCGTCCCCGTGGTCGGTGGCGACGTCACCGGAATCCGACTGCAGATCAAGGACGGTCGACATGGCTACCTCGTCTCGAGCGTCAAGGAGTGCGCCGATCGGACGATCCAGCTGCTTCGGGATCCTGCAAAGCGGAAGACGATGGGGCGGGCGGGGCGGGAGCGGGTCCGCCGTCATTTCCTGATTACGCGGTACCTTCGGGAATACCTGCGAATCTTCTCCGATCTGAAGGCCGCGGACTGAGCCGCTACTGGTGCGAGTCCGGCCACCGACGAAGGGAACCCCTTTAGTCTCAGAGACCCACTCCGGGGCATGGCCGCACGGACGCGCCGAGGTCGCGTGACGGGAATCGGGGGCATCTTCTTCAAGGCGAGGGATCCGGAGACCCTCGCTCGGTGGTATCGCGAACATCTCGGCATCGCCATCGAGGGGATGGTCGCCCTGTTCGCCTGGCGAAGCGGCAACGACGGGAAGCGCGTCGGGCACACGGTCTGGTCGATCTTCCCCTCGGATACGTCCTACTTCGGAGAAGACGCCGCCTCGTTCATGATTAACTATCGCGTGAAAGATTTGGACGCCGTGATGACGGCGTTGCGGAAGGAGGGCGTCACGGTGGACCCGAAGATCGAGCAGCTGGAGTACGGCCGCTTTGGGTGGGTCGTGGACCCAGAGGGAAATCGAATCGAACTCTGGGAGCCGCCAAAAGTCAACCGCGCTCCCGAGAAATCCATCCCTATGGAGTGAGCGCGGCATGCCCCACGTTCATTAGGCGAACACTTCGATGGCCAATCCGGCGAGCAGTAGAATCCCCGTTACCACTGTGGTCAGGATCATCCCCGCGTTGGACGGAATCAAGGCGTGCGGATCGGCCCCCGCCCGCCTCAGTCCGAGGATCGGCTTGATCGCGAGGGGAATCGCCAGGAGCGCGAGGAGAGCCCAGGGAGTCAGGGAGAACAGGACGACGCCGACGACGAGGATCGCATAGGCCGCGAGGACGATCGCACCGAAAGCCGTGGTCGCACGTGCCAAGCCGAGCCGGACCACGAGCGTCCGCTTCCCCACGGCGGCATCCGCCGGGATATCCGGGACCTCGTTGATCCAGAGGATGCCCGTGACGAGGAGACCGAGGGAGATGGAGAGAATGACCGCGGGCGGATCGAAGGCGCGGGCGAGGACGTAGTACACTCCCAGGACCGTCACCGGGCCGAAGGCGATCCCGACGGCAATCTCGCCGACGCCCCGGTGGGCCAATCGGAGCGGCGGCGCCACATAGAAGTAGGCCACCGCGACGCCGACGAGGCCGAGCCAGAGGAGAGGGAGGCCCACGATGGACACCAGGTACAGACCGATGAGCGATCCGAGGAGGAGAAACGTCACGGCCACGGCGAGGTGCGTTCTCAGATTCAGCACGCCGCGGAACAGGACGCGACCTCCCCCCGCGAACGGGTTCAGGTGGCGAACTTGCAAATCGTTCCCGCTCCGATAATCCCAGGCGTCATTCGACATGTTCGTCCCCAGATGGATGCACACAAGGCCGAGCAGAGACAGACCCAGCAGCCCGAGATTGATCCGGTATCCCGCCTGGCGTGCGGCGAGGGCTCCGACGAAGCCCGGAATCAGAGAGGCGACGAGGAAAGGCGCTCGGAACGCCTGGACCCAGAGTCTCGCAACAGGCACCGGTCCGGGCGGGGTCAACGGGCGGGTCATGCCCATGAAGCCCACGTGTTGTCCCTCGCGGACGATCGGTCGCACGGTGAGCACGGCGCGGAAGGTCGAACCGTCCTTCCGCATGAGGGTGACCTCCTCTTCGAATTTTCCCTTCTCGACGGCCTCCCTGAGGAGGCGCGGGACGAGCGTCGGGACGTTCTTCGGCACATGGAACATCGCGACGGACATCTTGCCGATGACCTCGTCCTGCGTCCATCCGAACAGGTCGGCGGCATCCGCCGCGTACTCCTGCACGATGCCCTGCGTGTCGCAGGTGATGACCGAGGTCCTCGACTCGAAGGGCTGTCCGGCCATCGAGAGCGCCTCGGAGCCGTGTCTCAGGGACGCCGCG
>DASWGO010000137.1:0-2890 GCA_036393695.1 Thermoplasmata archaeon | reverse complement strand
CGATCGCCGGCGACCTCGCGGGCGAGGCGGACCGCGGCGCGGTTGATGTCGCGCACCTTGTTCGCATACCCGACCGTCGCCAGCTTCTCCTTGCTCGCGTAGAAGGCGAGGGACTGCAGGACTTCCGCGCCCGCGTCGAGGAACTCCTGGTGGAGCTCCTTCACCGCGGACGGATGCTCGAGGACGACCTCCGGTGTGAAGGGACCGGGTTGGACGTAGCCGCGTTTCTCGAGTTCGAGCAAGTAGCCGCCATCGCCGAGGACGACGCCCTTTTCCAGTTGCTCGAGGATGCCCATCTTTGCGGAAGTCTTACGCCGGCCTCCCGGTCGTTGGGCCACGACCGCAGGGAAGGAAGACCGCGGCTTATAGTTTGATGGAGAGGACCGACCGATAGGTGAAGATCATTGACGAGTGAGGCGCGGGACGGTCGCGATTCAAGGACATCTTCGACTCGCTTCCCGTCGCAGTGCATCGACCCGCCAGTAACGATACGTAGGTGTGCCGCGCTCCGTGGACTGTGGCTGCGGCATGGGACGCCGTCATCGTCGGCGGGGGCCACAACGGCCTCGTCTCCGCGGCGTACCTGGCGAAGGCCGGGCTGAAGGTCCTCGTCCTCGAACGGCGGCCGATCGTCGGAGGGGCCTGCATCACGGAGGAGGTCTTTCCAGGAGTCAAGTTCTCGCGGCTCGCGTACTCGGCCGGACTGTTGCGTCCGGAAATCATTCGAGACCTCGACCTCGCGCGGTTCGGCTACGAGGTCCACGCCTTCGATCCGCAGTTCTTCCTCCCGTTTCCGAACGGCGACTCGATTCTCCTCTGGAACGACCCCAAACGGAACGACAGGGAACTCGCGCGGTTCTCGAAGAAAGACGCGGAGGCCTATCCCAAGTACGTGACGTTCTGGACCGAGGTCATGGAACTCATCGAGGCGATGGTCCTCGAATCCCCGCCTCCGTTGCCGGATTTGCTCGGGATGTTCAAGGGCGCCGAGGCGGAAGCGTTGGCGAAGCGCCTCCTCTTGCAGAGTGCCTCGGACCTCCTGGACGATTTCTTCGAGTCCGAGGAGGTCAAGGCGATGCTCGCCACCGCGACGACGATTGGTCTTCCCGCGGGGCCGAAGACGCCGGGCACCGCTCTCATGCTCGGCCACATGTTGCTCCATGAGATCAACGGTGTCAAGCAGACGTTCGGGTACGCGAAGGGCGGCATGGGCGGAATCTCCCAAGCGCTCGCGAGGGCGGCCGAGCACCACGGGACCACCATCCACACGGGTGCGGCGGTCCAGCGAATCCTGACGAAAGACGGGCGAGCGATCGGAGTGGAACTCGCGGGTGGGAAGCGGGTGATGGCCCGCGCGATCCTCGCGAACGTGGACGTGAAGACGACCTTCGAGAAGCTCGTCGATGCGGACGCGCTGGATCCGGAGTTCCTCGCGCACGTCCGCCGGATCAAAGCGACCGGCGTCGTGACGAAAGTGAACTGCCTCCTCAGCGAGCTTCCGGACTTCACGGCTCGACCCGGCAAGACCGTGCAGCCTCACCACCAAGGGTACCTGGACATCTGCCCGTCCGTCGACTACCTCGAGCGCGCTTGGGACGATGCGAAATGGGGCGAGCCGTCGAAGGAGCCGTTCCTCGACTGCGTCTTGCACTCCGTGACGGATCCGAGCCTCGCGCCTCCAGGAAAATTCACGTTGTCCATCTACTCGCAGTACTCTCCGTACCTTCTCCGGAACGGGGACTGGGACGCTCGCAAGGAAGACGTGGGGGATACGATCCTCGAGACGCTCGCGCGGTTCGCTCCGAACGTGCCCCACGCGGTCGAAGCGAGGGAGGTCATTTCGCCGCTCGACATGGAGCGGGAATGGGGCCTCCCGGGCGGCTGCATCTATCAGACCGATATGACGCCGGACCAGCTGTTCTCCTTCCGGCCTCTCCCCGGATGGACCGGCTACCGGACGCCCGTGCGAGGGTTGTATCTCTGCGGCAGCAGCGCTCACCCGGGAGGGGGCGTCACGGGCGCTCCGGGCCGCAACGCGGCGATGGTCGTGCTCGACGACTTCCCTAGGCTTCGCTCGTGACCGGACCAGTCCTCCCAACCCCATCTTACGCCCGTACGGGCGAATTGAGCGAGGCTTTTCGTCCGAGACTGCGATGACCCGTCGGCATGACGGCCGCACCGAGCGCCGCGAAGTCGCTCAAGGCCGCGACACCGGCCGCCGTCGACCCGTGCGACGTCTGCGGTGGACCGACGTACGAACGGAACTGCAAGGTCATCTGCCATCGATGCGGGTACACGCGAGACTGCAGCGATCCGTGAATCGTGCTGCAACGGCGCGGTATTCGACGCTTGACGGGAACTTCGTCATTTGACGGATAATCTCACGACAAAGGCTATAACTCCCTCCTTGCGTCCGCAGGGCTCGCCCATGGCAGAGGGAGAGGCCATCGCTACCCGGACGGACTTCGTCCGTCGCGCCATCCTCGAGCGCCGCTACGAGCCCGACGCAACATACGCGCAGGACCTCCTGGCCCTGGAGCGTTTCCTGTCGAGCCGCTCGGTCGGCATGGCCGAGTCCTTCGCCCTGTCCAACCTGCTGAGTCGGTATCCGCGGGAGGCCGAGGCCATCGCGAGGGAGCTCGGAGTTCGTCGGTTCGTCCCGCTCGAGGATGAGCGGGTGTCCGCCCTCGTCGATGAACGGCTGCGGCTGGCGGAGAGCCGGCATCCCCTTCGGCGCCTTCGGCCCGCAGATCCCGTTAGCTTGTTCGAATTCTGACGGCGTCGCCAGAGCCCTCGTCGGACACTGGGAAGTGGCAATCATTCGCCACGTTCGGCCGGACAGATCGCGGGCCCTCCATCGTGTACGCGAACGACCCTCTTTTGTCCGTGA